>NZ_JAHKSN010000016.1 GCF_018863415.1 Deinococcus aestuarii
GGACGAGATTTAGAACGCTTGTCCTCTACTCTGATCGGCTTTCACTTTGTTGCCGCTTGCGTTCTGATGCTGGCGAAAATCAAGCCATTTTTTGGATAGGGCTTTGCCCAGCCTCTAGGACCATCCCCACACGCGTGGGGAAAACGAGTTCACGCACCCGGTTTACATCCCAGACAACGGACCATCCCCACACCCGTGGGGAAAACCAGGAGCTGGACCGATCAGTCGGGGCCGGTGCAGGACCATCCCCACACCCGTGGGGAAAACACGATGGCGCTCTCCGGGAGGGTGAGGCGGGCAGGACCATCCCCACACCCGTGGGGAAAACGACCCCACCGTCAGCAGCGGCGCGGCGCTGTACGGACCATCCCCACACCCGTGGGGAAAACCCCTGCTGCCGAGCCGCCTCCCGCTCCTCCTGCGGACCATCCCCACACCCGTGGGGAAAACACGAGCGCCGTAGTCAGGGCGATGATGGAGCCCGGACCATCCCCACACCCGTGGGGAAAACGCATGGGGCGTGTACTGGGCCACGCGCTATCCCCGGACCATCCCCACACCCGTGGGGAAAACGGCCAGGGCCTCAAGGACGGCGAGGCGAGCTGCGGACCATCCCCACACCCGTGGGGAAAACCCGCCAGTACGGGTATACCGACGGCTGGCGGGCGGACCATCCCCACACCCGTGGGGAAAACGCGTCCACCTAGACCAGCCCCTTCTCGCGTAGCGGACCATCCCCACACCCGTGGGGAAAACTTGTCGAGGTCCTCGGGGATCACGCCCCGGCGCGGACCATCCCCACACCCGTGGGGAAAACCAGCTCCGGCTTCCCAACAACTCCCGGCACATCGGACCATCCCCACACCCGTGGGGAAAACGTCCCGGTGTGGGCGACCCCCGGCGCGTAGGTCGGACCATCCCCACACCCGTGGGGAAAACGTGCTGCTCACGGTGTTGCTGGTGATGCTGTTCGGACCATCCCCACACCCGTGGGGAAAACTCATGCACGAAGGGCACGACCACCGCGGGGACCGGACCATCCCCACACCCGTGGGGAAAACTGGATGACGAGGAGACAGGTGCGCGCTACGCCCGGACCATCCCCACACCCGTGGGGAAAACGGGTCGTACCCCATCGCGTGGATGTGGGCGTTCGGACCATCCCCACACCCGTGGGGAAAACCCGTGAACGCGGGTCCGCTCCAGCTCGAACCGCGGACCATCCCCACACCCGTGGGGAAAACGTGTCGGCGGTGGGCAGGCTGAGCCCCCACCGCGGACCATCCCCACACCCGTGGGGAAAACCTGGAGGCGGGTGAGCCCCCGGCCGCCCTCCCCGGACCATCCCCACACCCGTGGGGAAAACGCCAGCGGGGTGAACGACGCGACCCTCGCCCCCGGACCATCCCCACACCCGTGGGGAAAACGAACACCCGTTGTCGCGGCCGCATTAATCAGGCGGACCATCCCCACACCCGTGGGGAAAACCACAAGCCCAGCAGGCTGCCCCTGCTGGAAAGCGGACCATCCCCACACCCGTGGGGAAAACCGCAGCAGCCGGTCGAGCAGGGTGTCGCCCGCCGGACCATCCCCACACCCGTGGGGAAAACACCGTGTGGGACGCAGTTTTCGAGACTGCGTCCGGACCATCCCCACACCCGTGGGGAAAACGCGAGCAAGGAGGTCTCGAAGTTCGGCCAGGGCGGACCATCCCCACACCCGTGGGGAAAACCAGGTCACCCAGGCGCAGGCCCAGCCCGGGGACGGACCATCCCCACACCCGTGGGGAAAACACCTCGATTCGCCCGGCGCCCACGGTCGTGCCCGGACCATCCCCACACCCGTGGGGAAAACCCTCTCAAAACACAAGCCTTCCCAGGCATCACCCACACCGAGATCCCCACTCCAACTCCGACTCACCTCACAATTTGTCGTCGTCCTCGGGGGGGGCATACTCCCGGCTGAGTTCCGTATGACGGGCGTTGCGGACGGCGACCAGTTGATAGCCGTCGAGGCTGACGACGCGGCGGGTGGCGTCGCCGTGGGTACGGATCACGAAGCCCTGCTCGTTCCCCGCGCGGTAGACCTGGGTGCAGCGGCCCCGGCGCGTGTGCTGCACGGCCTTGTCCCACAGCAGGTCACGCACGAGGGCCGAGGCGTTGCCGACGTACACGCCCGGCTGCACCTCGATCAGCCAGCGGGCAAGTTCGCCGCGCAGGCTCTCAGGAACGGCTTCCAGGGTCATCACCAGCATAGTTCTTTCCTCCCGTCGCGTTGCCCCCCGGGTCCCAGAGGTCGCCCGGCGCACTCGGCTCCGGGTCCGGGTCGTCGCCGCCGAGGAGGTGAACGAGGTCCGCCGCCATGCGTTCGAGGAGCCGAAGGCGGGTCATGTGGTCGCGCAATCCGGTGCGGACGCGGCGTTCGAGGTCGTCGCCCGGGGTGGCCGCCTCGCGGAAGGCGACGGGGAGCACCACCTCGACCTTGTAGAGGTCGGCCACGTCGTAGACGAAGGACAGCAGCTTGCCGGTGTGGACGAAGCCCAGGGCCGGGCTGTACCCCATGCTGAGGATCGCCGCGTGCGCGAGGCCGTACAGGCAGGCGTTTCCCGCGCTGACCGCCTTGTTGATCGGCGTGGCGCGGTCCCAGTCCTGCTGCCTGTACTGCCGGGCGTCCCATTTGACCCCGTGGGCGGCGCTGTAGCGGGCGTAGGCGTCCCGCATCCGCGCCCCCTCGCGCCCGCGAATCTGCTGGAGGGTCAGGTCGTCCGGCAGCCCTTCCGGGAAGCGCATCGCGTACATCTGCCGCACGACCTTCAGGCGGCTTTGCGGGTGGGCCCACAGCATGGCCTGGCGGTGGAGGCGGGCCGCGCTGCGGGTCTCGCCCAGGCCGCTCGCGTACAGGCGCACGCCCCCCTCCCCGACCCACAGCAGCGAGCAGCCGGTGTCGGAGAGGGCCTTCACCGCCTCGTGGCTCACGCTGCACCCCGGGCCGAGGAGGAGGACGCTCAGGTTGGCGATGGGGACGGTGAGCATCCCCTCCGGGTGGTAGGCGCGCACGCCGCGCCCGTCTTGCTCCAGGCGGGTGTGTTCGAGGTAGAGGTAGCCCGTGCCGTCGCGGAATTTGGGCAGCTCGCGCAGGTTTTGCCGCTGCCAGATGATCGCGCCCTGGGGCGAGGGTTGAGTCACGGGGCACCTCCGGCAGGCGCGAGGCTCAGCAGGCCGCAGCCGAGCGCCTTGGCGTGGCCCAGGCCGCCCCGCACGGCCGCGAGGAGCGCCGCGCCGTCGCTCACTTCGATCAACCCGCCAAAGGTGACGGTGTGGAGGGTGAGGGTCTGGGCGCCCTTGCGGGTGCGGACGGTGCCGCTGTGGGCGATATCGGCGGCGAGCAGGTCAAAGCCGTGCTGGCCGCCCTGCCGCTCCAGCCAGAGAAGCTGCTCGTGCGGCCCGCGCAGGGCGTGGCGGCGGCTGCGGCCCCGCTCGTCGAGCCTGCGTACCGTCACGTTCGCCCGCAGCCGGAAGCGCAGGGCACGGCCGGGGGTCAGCGCTCCTGTCAGGTCCACCGCCTTGACCTCCCGGCCCCGCAGCGAGCCGGGATGCCGGGCGTTCAGGGCCTCCCAGTCGGGCACGGTCAGGCTCTGCACCAGCAGGGTGGCCCGGTCCTCCCGGCGCCACAGCAGCCGCTCGCCGTCCGGCAGGGGCGCCCCCTCCACCCCTGCCCCCGGAAAGGCCCAGCGCAGGGTCTGGTGCAGGGCGTAGGGGCTGGCGAGGTCGCGGGCCGTACGGGGGTCGCGGTCGTCGAAGGTCAGGCGGGAGAGGTGCAGCGGCGTCACGCACCCACCTCCTCGCGGTCCTCGTGCCGGAGCACCGGGTCGCGGGGCAGGTCGAGGTCGGCCGTCACCGTCAGCACGTCGCGGGACACGTAGCGCCGCCGCGCGAAGGGACCGTCCGGCACGTCCTGCCGCCGGGAGGGGGAGGCGCGGCCCCGCTCGCCCTCCGGCACCGCCTCCCGGTCCAGCACCAGGCGGTAAGGTTCGCCGTTCTCCTCACGGCGCAGGCCGGGCGCCTCCCGCAGCGCGTCCCACAGGGTCACCTCCAGCGGAGGCCCGGCGAAAATGGGCAGGCTCGGCTGGAAGGCCCTCCGCCCCAGCGACAGCGGCCAGTGCGGGTTTTTCAGGGCGGCGTGCAACTCGGCCAGCACCTCCCGGTCCCCCTCCAGCCCGGCCCAGAAGGCGGCGTCCGCGAGGTAGGCGCGGCGGGTCACGTCGGTCCGCGTCTTCGGGGAATGGGGGAAGAGCTGCGCCGTGTGGTAGTCGCTGGACGCCACCCCCTGACGGTCCACCCGCACGCCGAAGCGCAGGCGGGTCAGGTGGTCCACCGGCTCGGCCCGGTCGATGCCCAGCGCCGCCGCCGCGAGGCCCAGCACGCCCGAGCGGCTGGGTTCGGCCTCGGTGTCGCGGTCGTCGAAGCGGCTGCGGGTGCCCCAGGCCTGCATGGGCGCCACCAGCCGCAGCAGCAGGGTCGCCACCGTCAGGCCCCCAGCGCGTGCAGGGCGTCCGCGACCGTCGCGTCGATCAGGGCCGCCACGCCGGGCATCGCCTCCCCGAAGACCTCGTGCCCGCCCTCCCGCGCCACGAAGCGGGCGGTCCCCGCGTCCCCGAACACGCCGTTTTGCCAGCCCATCTCGTCGGCCAGCGCCGCGACGCTGGGGGCCAGGTAGCCGCCCCCACCCTCGGCCCGCACGCCCCTCTCGAAGGCGTTGGCGAGGTTGCGCGGCGAGGTGTCCCGGCGCACGACCTGCACCATCAGCCCCGGCAGGTTGTGCGCGGCGAAGGTGTTCTGTTTGCCCGTCGGCGCGGCGAAGACCGAGGCGTACAGGAAGGCCCGCAGCCCCCGCTCCAGCAGCTCGCGGTCGCCCTGGAGGTTCTCCAGCAGCTTGCCCAGGTCGATGCAGGCGTAGCGGTAGACGGTCGCGCTGGCGAACTCCACCGTGCCCAGCATGTCGGCCCCGGCGTTGTCCTCGGGCTTGAGGTCGTCCACCGCCGTGTAGAAGTCGTACTGCCGCTCGCGCAGCCCGTGGGTGCTGATCGCGTGCGCGACCTGCGCCGCCGCGTCGGCGTTCTTGTCGGGGAGGTCGGCGAGCATCCGCCCGAAGAGGGCCACGTCCACCGCCCTGGAGCCGTTCAGCGCCCCGGCCAGTTGCTTGCCCAAGTCACCGCCCAGGGTCGCCTTCTTGCTGGCCTTTTTCTTGCCGCCCTCCTCGGACGCGGGGGCCGCCGCCTGGAACTCGGCCCAGTTGGCGTTGATGATGTCGGCCACCCGGCGCAGCTCGTCGCGGCCCAGGAAGAGGAGGTACTGGTTCTTGCCGTCCTTGACGGGGAGGCCCAGCCCGCCCAGCGCGAGTTCGGCGGCGGCGCGGCACTGCTCCCCCGTGCGGCCCTCGCCCGCGAGCAGCTCGGCAATCGCCTCGTGCGCCCGCTTGGTCCGCACACCCATCTCGTCCGGCCGCAGAAGCTGCCGCCCCCCGAAGTCCTGCCGCATGGCCCGCTTGAACGACTGCGAGGAAATCCGCAGCCGCCGGGTGCCGCCGAAAAAGGCGTCCTTGGGGCTGCCCGTGTCGTCGCGGTTGAGGTTGCTGGGGGCGAAGTTCTGGAGGTAGTGCAGTTCGAGGAGGGCTTTCATAGCGTGTCTCCATCGGCGTCGTCGCCGGTCTGGGAAGAGGGGGTCGGGGTGGGCGGCGCGTCTTCCGGGGAGGCTGTGGAAGGCACCTCGGCCTGCGCCTTCGCCTCCCGGCTGATCTCGCGGTAGAAGTCCTGCGCCCACTCGCGGCGCACGCGGTCGCCCCAGTACAGGAGGTCGGTGGTGAGGCGCACCCAGTCGGGCGTCAGGTCCCCGGTGGCAAGCAGGGTCACCGCCTGCCGCATCTGGTGGTTCAGGCCGTCGCGGTCGGTGTCCAGCAGCCCCAGGAAGCGTTTCTCGGTGCTGGGCCGCCGGTCCTGCGCGAGGTAGAGCCTACCCATCAGCAGGCCGATGGAGGGGCCTCTTTCCGTGTCGGCGTTCTCGGCGGGCGGCATTTCCACCTCCGCCGCGTCGCCCTCGTCCTGCCGGGCCCGCGGCCCCAGGGCATACAGGCCCGCCACGAGTTGCAGGGCGTCTTTCCGGTAGGGTTCCGCCGCGCCGTAGCCGGTGCGGGTATACAGCCCCTCCAGCCAGTACACGCCGCGCTCGTCGCCGCCCAGCCCCCGCCGGAGCTGCGCGAGGGGGCCGCGTTCCAGCCGACGCAGCTCGGCCACGAAGCGGGCGGGGCGGTCATCCGCTACTTTGGTCATGGGTGCCTCCGTTCTTGAGGGTGCCCAGGGCCCCCAGCAGCGGCCCCTGCGCTTTCTCGATGGCCCGCAGGCCCACCGCGTTCATCCCGGCGGCCTGCTCGGCGGTGCGCCAGCCTGCCCGCGCCGCGCGGCTCAGGGCGGCGTGCCAGCCCGCCAGGGCCGCGTCCGTATTCGCGTCCAGCGCCAGCAGGTAGGTGCGGAAGGGGGTGTCCAGCCCCGCCCAGTAGCTTGGTTCGGCGGGAATCTGGGCGGCCAGCTTGCCCACGTCGTCCTTGTGGGGGTCGCGCTCACCGTCCTTTTTCAGCAGGGCGTGGGCGAGAAGGTGGACCGAGCGGCGCAGGCCCTCGCCCACCGTCCCCGCGTCGGTCAGGGCCGCCCGCACGTGGTCGCGGAACCCCTCGGGATTCTCGATAAAGGCTTCCGGCAGCGTGTAGGTCTCCTGCCGCATGGCAAAGGCCTTGCCCTGATCGGTGAGCTGGCCGAACACGACGACGGGAATGACCGGGTGCGCGGCGCGGGCGTCGGGCGTGCCTTCCTCGGCCCAGCCGCCCTCGGGCGCGTCCTGGGAGGGGAGGCTCTGCCGGGCCTCACCCGTTCGCCCCAGCCGCTCGGCAGCGGCCCGCATCACGTCGCGGGCGTGCGAGACGGTCTTGGGCGGAGTGCCGGGCCGGACCTTCACCCCCCCCTTGCGGTCCTCGGCCACCTGGGCGGCGGGGTCGGGCAGCAGGGCGTTCAGGTCACGCCACAGCAGCCGCTCGCGCCGCAGTTTGTAGGGAAAGGGTTGCTCGTTCTTGGGGTCGCGGCTGGGGCGCAGGCTGACCATCGGGTCGGTGCCCGTGCCGCCCCCCTCGCCCGCCCCCTCCAGCGGCATTCCGGCGCCGAAGCCGACCGAGCGCACGACCACGCCCCCTGGCGTCTCCTCGGGCAGCAGCAGAACGCTGCGGCTGGGCCACGCGTAGCGGCTGGCGTACCCCCCGGCCACACGGGGCCGCTCGGGGTCGTACCGGGCGCGGATGTGCTCCGCGGTCAGCGGCTCCTCCTCCCAGGGCGGCAGGTCCTGGTCCCGCATGGCCTGCGGGTAGGGCACGAGGTTGAGGCAGAGGGTCTGGTGCAGGTTCGCCCCCTCCGCCAGAAACAGGCCCGCCGTCGCCACCGGAGCCGCCCGCGCCGAGGTGGTGAAGCGTTTGATGAGTCCCCCTAGCGCGAAGGTCTGGTGCGCCACGAGGTGTAGGGCCGCCCGCGCGGGCGTGAGCGCGTCGCTGCGAAGGCCACCGGGCCGGGCCTCCACGTTGAAGAGGGCCGTCGTGTTCGGGCTGCCCTCCTCGGTGCTCAGGCGGGTCCAGTGGCTGCGGAAGTTCTCGCCCACGGCCGCCGGGTCCAGCCCCACGATCTGCATGAAGGGTCGCGGTCCGAAGAGGTGGAGGCGGTCGGCATACCGCTCCAGATAGCGGGCCACCTCGTCCGGAAACCGCCCAGCCAGATACCAGTCGGCCCCCTGCTCCGCGTCCCCGGGACCCCTCAGCGCCCGGTGCAGGAGGGCCAGATGGAGCCGGTAGAGCGCGGCGGTCTGCAACGGGTGCCCGGCGTCGATGCGGCCGAAGTCGGCGGCCCGCAGCAGGGAATCCCGAAGAGCGACGGGCCGACGCTCGCCGTCCTGGGTGACAACAGGAATCCACTCCCTGTCCAGCAGGGAAAAAGTGTCCAACGGTTCACCTCCAGCCTTATTGTCGGGATGGGGCGTCGCTGGACTGTCACAGGTGGTCTTGCCGTCCGCACACAGGCACAAAAGTTGAGCCTGCCTCCCTCATGGCTGCCGGGACGCGACTGTGCGACCGATTTTGTCGCTTCCTCCCGGTACGCTCCCCACATGACTCAACTTCACCCGATCACGGCGGCGGCGCGGACCCTGTGGGCCAAGAGTGCGAAGAAGAACGCGGACGGCTCGGTGGGGGCCTGGCTCCCCGTCCTCAACCACCTGCTCGACGTGGCGGCGTGCGCGGCGGAAATCTTGAGCCTGGAGCCGCCGCAGACGCGGGCACTGTTTGGGGGCGACCTGGGGCTGGAGGGCGAGCAGGCGCTGGCCTGGACGCTGGCGCTGGTGGCCCTGCACGATCTGGGAAAGGCGAGCCCGGCTTTTCAGGTGCTGTGGGCCGAGGGGAAAAACGGGGTGGACCCGGCGCTGCGCTTCCCCGCCGAGTTGCGCGAGCCTCACGCGCCGCACGGGGTGGTGACCCAGGCGGTGCTGCCGGACTTCCTGACCGGGCTGGGGTGGCCGGGGCCGGTGGCGCGGGGCGCCGCGGACGCGGTGGGGTGCCATCACGGGTTCCGGGTGGAGGACCGCGAACTCAACCTCCCGCAGGCGCAGACCGGGGACGCCCGCTGGGGGCAGGTTCGCCAGGAGCTGTGCCGCCTCGTCACCCTGGGCATCGGTGCCCGCTACGACGCCGTGCCCACTACCGTCACCCTCACCCCCGCCGCCTTCATGCGTCTCGCGGGCCTGACCAGTTTCGCGGACTGGTTGGGCAGTTCCTTCCCGCTGCCCACGGTGACGGATTTCTCGGCCTATGACGACCCGGCGGCCTACTTCGCGCGGGCGCGGGAACGGGCGCGGCAGACGCTGGCCGGGATTCGCTGGCCCGTATTCGCCCCTCTGCGCGAGGAGCTGCCCCCCTTCCCCGAGGTTTTCGGCTTCCCACCCCGCCCCCTCCAGACGGCGCTGGCGCAGGCCCTGGCCGATGTCAGCGGCCCGGCCCTCGTGCTGGTGGAGGCCCCGATGGGTGAGGGCAAGACGGAGGCGGCCTTTTACGCGCACCTCCAGCTTCAGCGGGCGGCGGGGCACCGGGGCATGTACGTGGCACTGCCGACCCAGGCGACCGGCAACGCGATGTACGGGCGCTTCGCGGAGTTCCTGAAGGCGCAGGGCCGGGAGACGCCGCCCGACCTGCAACTCGCGCACGGGGGCACGCTGCTGAACGACAAGTTCCAGGCGACCGTCCGGCGCACCCGCAACGCCGAGCGCGACCCCGCCGAGGCCCACGGCTACGGCGTCCGCGCCGAGGAGTGGTTCACCCACCGCAAGCGGGCGCTGCTGTCCGAGTACGGGGTGGGCACGGTGGATCAGGCGCTGCTGGGGGTGCTGGGCGTGTCGCACCAGTTCGTGCGGCTGTGGGGGCTGGGCAACCGGGTCGTCGTGCTGGACGAGGTTCACGCCTACGACACCTACACGTCCGAGCTGATCGCGGCCCTCGTCGCGTGGCTGCGGGCGCTGGGGTCCAGCGTGGTCATCATGAGCGCGACCCTGCCCGGGTCGGGCCGTCGCGCCCTGCTGCGGGCCTGGGGCGTGGAGGACGCGCCCACGGCGGCCTACCCGCGCCTGACGGTCGCCCCGGCGCGGGGAGAGGTCCGGACCCTCACCGTCCCCGACCACGACGAGGACGGCACCGCCAGCCGTCCGCGCCAGCACGTCACCCTGCGGCCCCTGGGCAGCGCGCTGGAGGAAGTCGCCCGGCAAGCGGTGGACCTCGCGGTGGACGGCGGGTGCGTGGCGGTGATCGTGAACACCGTGGCGCGGGCACAGGCGGTGCAGGCGCGGGTGCTGGCCGAGCTGGAGGGGCGGGGCGTGACCGCCCGGACCTGCACGAAGGGCGGCGGCAAGGACCCCCGGGCCGTCAGCGTGCTGCTCTACCACGCCCGCTACCCGGCGGACGAGCGGCTGGAGCGCGAGGAGCGGGTGCTGCGCTACCTGGGCAAAGGCGGCAAGCGCCCGGAGCGTTTCATCCTGATCGCCACCCAGGTGGCCGAGCAGAGCCTGGACTTCGACGCCGACGTGATGCTGACCGACCTCGCGCCCGCCGACCTCGTGCTGCAACGGGCCGGGCGGCTGCACCGCCACGCGGCGAACCGGGGGAAGCGGCACGGCCACGACGACGCCGTGCTGCACGTCTCCGGGCTGGACGAATGGCCCGACGCGAGCCTGGAGCGCGAGTTCTGGGGCCGCGTCTATGCCCCCGCCCTGCTCTACCGCTCATGGCTGTCGCTGCGGCGGCGCCTGGCGGCCGGGTTGACCCTCCCCGACGATCTGGACGAGCTGGTGCAGGAGGTGTATGTCCCCGATTTTGCCGCACCCGAGCTGGCCCCCGAACAGCGCGAGCAACTCGCGGCGGCCGAGGCGGACCTGGAGAACAAGCGCGGCAACGAGGCCAAGACCGGCCTGTTCGCCCACATCGGCCGCCCCGCCGACTTCTGGCAGACACCCCTGCACCGCCGCCCCGACCCCGACAGCGAGAGCCTCAATGACGACCCCGCCGCCGTGGGGGCCGGGGAGGAGCCGGAGCGCCCCCGCACCCGCCTGGGCGAGGAAGGGGTGCGGATCGTACCCGTCGAACGGACCGAGAATGACGTGTGGCGGGTGTGCCGCTCGCCCTTCTGGGACCGGGGGCAGGAAGACATCGCGCCCCTGTTCGACCGGCTGGGCAAGGCCGACACCGACCACGCCATCCGGATCTACCGCCGCTCCCTCAGCGTCTCCCGCTGGGAACTCGTGCGCTTCGGCCTGGCGAAGTGGGAGGAGCAGGGGCAGTCGCTGGGGGGCGAGCACCGGGGCTGGCGGGCGCATCCACTGCTGCGCGACGCCGTGCCGCTGGTCTTCACGGGCGGCGTGGCCGTGGTGAAGGGCCTGCGGGTGCGGCTGGACCCCGAGCGGGGCCTGGTCTACGAGGGCGGGTGAGGTTCCGGGGACACGGGGGCCTCACCCGCCGCCCCGAATTCCGGCTCGTGCCGCCGCAGCGCCGCGCGCAGTTCGCCGAGCCAGTGCCGCCGCACGAACGCCGGGCCCAGCACGTCCACCCTCGGTCCCCAGGAGAGAATCCAGGGGATGAGTTCGCGGGGCAGGCCGGTGTGGTCGGTCCCGGCGCGGATGTCGAGTTCGACGCTGCCGTCGGCGTAGATCAAAGGTTCGCTGGCGTTGGGATAGCCGCCCTCCAGCACGCGGTAGGCGGCGTCGGGCGTGAAGCGCAGCCGCACGGTGATCGGGTTCTGGCCGCCGATCACGCCCCAGGCGTCGGTGAGGTAGTCGCGGGGGTTGAAGTCCTCGGGGATGGTGTAGGTATCGCTCAGCGTGGCGGGATTGAGCATCCGCCCGAGCTTGAAGGTGCGGACCTCGCCCCGGCGGCGCCGCTCCAGCCCGATCACGTAGGGGGCGAGGTTCGCGCGGCTGACCTCCACGAAATACACGCACAGCTCGTTGCCGCGTTCGAGTTCGCCGTTCGGGCGCTTGTAGTCGAAGCGCAGGACCTGATGGCGCTCCCAGGCGAGGGCGACCCGCTCCAGGGTGCCGTCGTCGCTGCGCCGGGCGGTGTTGACGACCACCGACTCGTTGAGCACCCGCCGGGTCGCCTCGGGCAGGCTATGGGCGATCTTGTGCAGGGCGCTGATATAGCGGCTGTGGTGGGCGGGCGCGTGGTGGTAGAGCAGCCGCACGGCGGCGTGGACGGTCAGCACCTCCACCGGATCGAGCGGCTCGCGGCGGTGGGGGATGTGGTACCTCCCGCCCCGTTTCTCCACCCCCCGGCTCATCTGTTCGAGGTCGCTCAGGGCCCGCTGGACCGTGCGGATGGGCTCGCGGAGCAGGTCGGCGAGTTCGCGGCTGGTCAGGGGCCGGGACCGCAACTCGTCCTCGATCAGCCGCAGGCGCTGAGCCTTGCGCCAGGTGCTGCGTCTCTGGGTGTCGGTGGACGGCGGCTCGTGCCGTTCCGGGTCCTGGGGTAGGGGTTCGCCCACGGTGGTCCTCCACCCGTGAGGATGCGCGTGGCGTGTCGCGCCATCGTCGCGCCGGGGTCTATTCCGGCTCGCGGCTGCGAGAATCTCAGTCCCTCTGACGCAACTCCCCCTCCCGGTCGAGGACCCAGGGGAGGGTGACGCCGCTCAGAAAGGCCTCGACGGGCTGGCCGGAGTCGAGGGCCGACCGCACGTCGTAGTCCCAGTCGGCCCCCGGGTCGAGGAAGTACGCGCCCGAGCGGGCCTGCACGCTGGCCTCCCAGCCCAGGGCGCGGCGCAACTCGCCCGCGATGCGCGAGACCGCCTGCCTGCCGTGCCGCTCGCGGCGGTCCTCCCGGTCGGAGACGGCGAGGGCGAGTTCCCCGGTGCCCGCCCGCCCCTCCGCCTCCAGCAGCGCGACGAGCAGCACGCCCGCCCGCGAGGTCGGCCCGACCGGCACCGGGCGCCCGTTCACCCGCACGTCGAGGGGACCCAGGGCACGCACCGTGACGCGGGTGCGCCCCGCGCGCGGCAGGGGAGCCGGGCGATCCGGGCCGGGGAGGAGGGCGAACAGCTCGGGAAAGGCGTGCGCCTCCTCGCGGGCCCAGAGGGTCCGGGGGTCGAGGCCGCCCAGGTGTGCGAGCGCCCCGGCGGGGTCGCCCCCCTGCCGGGCGAGTTCGGCGCGCACGACCCTCCCCCGGTCGGCGTCCTCGCCCGTGAGGGGACCCGTCCGGCCCAGGGCGTCCCGCGCGGCGGCGGGGTCTCTCAGCGCGGCGTAGGCAGCGGCCACGTCCACGAAGACCCACGAGCGGCCCGTCCGGCGGTCGCCGGGGGTGGCGAGTGTGGCGCGGGTCAGCCACTCCAGGGCGCTGCGGGCCCGGCCCGCGAGGCGCAGGGTGTGGCCCAGACCGCGCCACGCCTGCTGGCGGTCGTCGTCCTCGGCCTCCAGGTCCAGGGCGGCGCGGTAGGCCGAGGCGGCGCGGTCCCACTCGCCCAGGGCGCGGCGCACGGCCCCCTCCCCGCACAGGGCGCGGGCGCGAAAGGCCGCCGCCGCGCGACCGACCCGGCGCACCCGCCCGAAGTAGGCCTCGGCCTCCTCGAAGCGGCCCGCGCGCAGGCACACCAGCCCCAGGTTGTGCAGGGCGAGCGCGTGGTAATAGGGGTCGTGCTCGACAGAGGGCAGCGCCTGGGTGTAGGCGCGCAGGGCGCCCTGCACGTCCCCGCGCCCGCTGAGGGTCGCGCCCTCCTCCAGCCACACCAGGGCCAGCGCCCGGCCGGAGGCATGGAGGCGCGCCCGCGCGTACGCCTCCCGCCAGCCCTCCCGTCCCAGCGCGGCCAGCGAGCGCGCCCGCACCCGCCAGCCCAGGGTGTCCTCGAAGCGGGTGAGCCCCCCGGTCTCCGGCCCGGCGTCAGGGTGGGTGTCCAGCGATTCGCTTAGGCTGGGGGCCAGCCCCTCCAGCGCCTCTCCGAACCGCTCCTGCTGCGAGAGCGCCCAGGCCGCGTAGACGTTCAGGAAGGGGGCACCCAGCCCGGCCTGCCTGGCGGCGGTCACGGCGCCCAGCGTGTCCCCGGAGCGCCGCAGCCCCGTCAGCAGCCGCAGGTGGAGGCGCACGCCCGGCCCGCCGCCCCGCGTCTCCGGGGGCAGGAGGGTGAGGAGGTCCAGCAGCCGCGCGAAGCGGTCCAGACCCGGCGCCCCCTCGGCGGCGAGCCACAGGGTCCGCAGGGCGAGGTCCGCCCGGCCCTCCTCCACCAGGGCCGGGACGGACAGGGCAAGTTCCTCGTCGGACACGAACGCGGCGGGCGGGCGCGGCACCCGCTCAATCTACCGGGCGCCTCCGGAAAGGGTCAGCCGCCCATGCCCCCCTTGTCGTTGTCCCCGGCGAGGAGGGGAGCGGCGGAAGTGGGCGCGGCGACCTGCGGGGCAGCGCTGCGGGCAAGCGGAACGCCGAGCAGCGCGGCGGCCAGCAGCGTCAGGGCGAGGGCGGGGGCGGGGCGGGCGGTCGTGCGGGCGCGGTGGGTCATGGTCGGTCTCCCTCGGGCGGGGCCCGGGAACGGGACATGACGGCCCGGCGGCGCTCGCCTGTGCGGCGGCGTCTGCGGGAGGGGTCAGGTCCGGGCGGCGCGCTCGCCCGCAGGGGTACGGGGGCGCTCGGCGCTGTCTGCATCGCGTTTTCTCTGCGACACGTTCAGCGTGCCCGGGGGGAACGTCAAATTCGGACGCCCGGTTCAGCGCCCCTCGTCGTTCCCGCCTTCGCCTCCGGGCCGCCCGCTCCCGTGGGCCATGCCCGCCGCCCTCCCGGCCCTGGGACCCGCCGCCCGCCACCTCTGGGCCAAGAGCGACCGTGGCTCCCGAGCGGGCCGGTGGCTCCCCGTCCCCCACCCTCTCCTCGACGTGGCCGCGAGCCCGCCCGCACGAACAACCTCCTCGCCGAGGACCTGGGCGTGAGCGCCGAGATCGGCGAGGCCAGCCCCGTCTTCCAGCAGCCCTGGGAGCCGGGGGCGGCGTGCGTCCACACCCACCTGCGGTGACGACCCCCCAGCCCGCCGTTCCGCATGGGGTCGTCACCCAGGAGCGGCTGGGCTCCCCGCTTCCCCTCACCTACGCCGGGCCCGCTGACCTCGCCGCGCACGTGCGGGACGCGGTGGGCCGCCACCCCGTGCTGCGCGGCTACCTTCCCTCGTCCCGACTGACGGCGGGGCCACCCCGGGCCGCACCCGCATACGTACCGACAACAAGCTGGGATTGGTGGACGAGCGCGTCGGCTAAGCTGGGTCTGGGCCGCAGCCCGCGCCGCATGACAATGTGAGGTGAGTCAGACCGTTTTGGCGAGGCTTCGGATGGGAGCGGGTGATTTTGTGGCGGGCGGGAGGGTTTTCCCCACGTGGGTGGGGATGGACCGATCGTGGGCGTACAGACCGGGCGCGTGACCAGTTTTCCCCACGTGGGTGGGGATGGACCGCAGACCCTCGCCCAGCAGGTCACCGACCACAAGTTTTCCCCACGTGGGTGGGGATGGACCGCGCACCCTCAGCCTGCTGCTCGCCCTCCTCCTGTTTTCCCCACGTGGGTGGGGATGGACCGGCCGTTAGAGACCTGTGCCCCTTCAATCACAGGTTTTCCCCACGTGGGTGGGGATGGACCTCGGACTGGGGCTGGACGACCCTCCCCGACGACGTTTTCCCCACGTGGGTGGGGATGGACCGGGCACCGACGGGCACTACATCTGGGTGAACGTGTTTTCCCCACGTGGGTGGGGATGGACCGCTCTTCTCGACCGGGCTCACCACGACGAACTCGTTTTCCCCACGTGGGTGGGGATGGACCGCCCCTGATCGCCGGGCCGGTCGGTCCCGTCCCGTTTTCCCCACGTGGGTGGGGATGGACCGGTTATTCATACTTCCTCCCCGTCCCCACGCTCGTTTTCCCCACGTGGGTGGGGATGGACCGCGATTCAGTACGGGCTCGCCGCCGTCCTGGGTGTTTTCCCCACGTGGGTGGGGATGGACCGTGAACGCGGGTGTCGAGGGTGTAGAGGTCGAGGTTTTCCCCACGTGGGTGGGGATGGACCGGTGTGCGCGGTCCCTTCTGCCTTCCCTTTCCAGTTTTCCCCACGTGGGTGGGGATGGACCAGGTGCACCCTCCTGGCTGACCCCTCTGCTCGTGTTTTCCCCACGTGGGTGGGGATGGACCGGCTCAGGCCCGACCGGGGGCTGACCAGTTCGAGTTTTCCCCACGTGGGTGGGGATGGACCGAGGTGTCCATCGACCCCGAGGCCACGGTCATCGTTTTCCCCACGTGGGTGGGGATGGACCGCGGCGATTGCCCAGATCGACGCGGCCCTGAGAGTTTTCCCCACGTGGGTGGGGATGGACCGCCGCGTGGTGCAGCTCACCAATCTCAACGAGCGTTTTCCCCACGTGGGTGGGGATGGACCGAGGCGGCGCTGAAGGACGCGGGGTGTGCGCGCGTTTTCCCCACGTGGGTGGGGATGGACCGCCGAGATCGCCGCGCGGTACGGTATCTCTCTCGTTTTCCCCACGTGGGTGGGGATGGACCGGTGCGCGTCTATCACACGTTCGGGGACGGTGAGTTTTCCCCACGTGGGTGGGGATGGACCGTGGCCCACGTTCAAGATCAGGGAGGAACCCGAGTTTTCCCCACGTGGGTGGGGATGGACCGACGCGGTGCAGTTCGGAGACGTACCGCGCCAGGTTTTCCCTACGTGGGTGGGGATGAACCGCTGATGTGGAAGTCGCCCGCGCCCGTCGGTGCGTTTTCCCCACGTGGGTGGAATGGACCGGTAATTCGGCGCCGGGTGGTGGGGGCGAGCGAGTTTTCCCCACGTAGGTGGGGATGGACCGAACGCCGCCGACAACGCGACCTCGCAACAGAAGTTTTCCCCACGTGGGTGGGGATGAACCGACCCGGCGCCGCATGACCAGTGCCGGGCCTTCGTTTTCCCCACGTGGGTGGGGATAGACCGGGGAACAAGGAGCGCCAGGTCTACCTCAGGACGTTTTCCCCACATAGGTGGGGATGGACCGCTCGCCACCCCGAGCTGCACGAGCCGCTCCCGGTTTTCCCCACACGTGAGGAGATGGTCCGAGGGCACACAGGTCTCCTTGCCGCCGCACCGTGTATTCCCCATTCACGTGGACACACTTCAAAACGCCACCCCGTCCCGCACCCCGTGGGACGGCTCATCAGCCCGGAATCAGCGTGGGGGGCCTACAGTACCTTAACGGAAGAGGAGCGCTTGCCGGACCTTTGGCGGACGCTCTTTCCTGACCCCAAGGCTAGGATGTGAACCGCCCATGACTCCCGCCGTCTTCTCCCGTCTCGACCTGCCCGAACGTCTCCGGACCCTCCCTCCGCTCAGAGCCGGGCGTGGAGCGTGGTCCCGTCTCCCGCTGCGGGGGTGGGGGCGATGAGGCGGCGGTGGCCGTGGGTGGTCCTTTTCCTCGTGGTGCTGGGAGGCGCGGGGGGCTACCTCTACAGCGAGAAGCAGGAGACCGGCGAGATCGCCCGGGCCGTGTGGCAGGAGCTGCCCGGGAAGGGCGATCCCGAGGAGGCGCAGGCCGAGCCGCTGTTTCAGGACCTGAAGCCCGAGAACCTGAGCCCCGGGCAGGCGGAGAGGCCCGCGGTCGCCCCGGCCACGGCGGAGCAGCCCGGGCCGGGCCGGAAGCCGTCCGAGCAGCCCGCCTCTCCCCCACCGTCCATCAAGACACCTGCCGAGAGCCCGGTTCAGGCGCCTGAGCGCCCCGCCGAAGCGTCCCCCCCGGCCGAGGAGGTGGTCGCGGCGGCCACGCTCACGTCACGTCCAGCCGAGGGGTCGCAGGCCACGGGCAGGCCACAGCCCACGCCGACGAAAGCCGCCCAACCGGCACCCGCACCGTCTCCGGGTGCCGCCGCCCCCAGGCCAGCCACGCCCCCCGCCCAGGCCCCGGTCACGCGGCCAGCCCCCGCGCCGCAGCCGCAGCCCCGGGCCCCGCAGGCGTCCGCGCGCCCGGTGGGGGAAAACGACGGCGGCAGCATGAGGCCCAACCCCTACTCGAACAACGTGCACGTGCTTCTGATCGCCAACGACCAGGAAAGAATCGGCGAGGGCCGGGCCGACTCGATCATGCTCGTCACACTGAACCCCGACCGGCGGGCCGTGACCCTGCTGAGCATTCCGCGCGACACGCGGGTGAACATTCCGGGGCACGGGCTGGACAAGGTGAACCACGCCTACCGCTACGGCGGCGCGGCCTTGCTCAACCGCACGCTGCAACGCTTCTTCGGCTTTCCCTTCCAGTACTACGCGGAGATCAGCTACGGCGGCTTCCGCAACATGATCGATCAGGTAGGCGGGGTGGACGTGAATGTTCCCTTCTCCTTCGACTACGAGGGCTTCCACTTCGGGAAGGGGCCGATGCACCTCGACGGCGAGACGGCGCTCGCCTACAGCCGGATGCGCAAGCTCGATCCGCGCGGCGCCTTCGGGCGCGAGGACCGGCACCAGCAGATCGTGCGCGCCCTGATGGAGAAGCTGGCCGACATTCCGGTGGGCGACACCGTGCGCATGAACGACTTCGCCCGCCAGCTCATCCCGTACGTCCGCACCGACCTGGGCCCGCGCAAGATCGTGACCCTGCGCCGCGCCCACCCCTACGCCGACCAGCCGCCCGTGAGGCTCGGCGTGCGCGGCCACGGGCAGACCATCGGCGGCCTCTACTACTACATCGTGAACGACGCGGAGCGGCGGCGCCTGCACCTCGCCCTGCGGTAGGAGGAAACGAGGGGCGCCCGGCGGGGTGGGTCTGAACCGCCCCGCCGGGCGCCCTCCCGTGTGGCATCGTGGGCGGCGAACCTCAGGACCCCTCCGCCCCAGCCTTGCCGGGTTGACGGACGGGCCCCGTCCCCCTGCCAAGGAGCCTTCTGCCATGTCCCAGTACATCCTCGCGCTCGACCAGGGCACCACCTCCAGCCGCGCCATCGTCTTCGACCGGGAGGGCTCGGTCCGATCCGCCGCCCAGAAGGAATTCGCGCAGTCCTTCCCCCGGCCCGGCTGGGTCGAGCACGACCCCCTGGAACTGTGGAGCACCCAGAGCGGCGTCGCGCAGGAGGCGATCACCCGGGCGGGGCTGCGCGCGGGCGACATCGCCGCCATCGGCATCACCAACCAGCGCGAGACCGTGGTGGTGTGGGACCGGGCCACGGGGCAGCCCATCCACCCCGCCATCGTGTGGCAGGACCGCCGCACCGCGCAGACCTGCGACGCGCTGCGGGCCCAGGGGTACGAGGCGACCTTCCAGGCGAAGACGGGCCTCGTCCTCGACCCCTACTTCAGCGGGACGAAGGTGGCGTGGATACTCGACCACGTGCCGGGGGCGCGGGCGCGGGCCGAGCGGGGCGACCTCGCCTTCGGGACGGTGGACTCGTGGCTCGTCTACCACCTCACGGGCGGGGAGCGGCACCTCACCGACGTGACGAACGCCAGCCGCACGCTGATGTTCAACCTCCACACCGGGGACTGGGACGACGAGCTCCTCGCCCTGCTGAACGTGCCGCGCGCCCTCCTCCCCGAGGTCAGGGGCAGCAGCGAGGTCTACGGGGAGACGGCGGAGGGCTTATTTGGCCGCCGCATCCCCATCGCCGGGATCGCGGGGGACCAGCAGGCGGCGACCTTCGGGCAGGCGTGCCTGGAGCGGGGCATGGCGAAGAACACCTACGGCACCGGCTGTTTCATGCTGATGAACACGGCGGGGGAGGCGGTGCCGAGCCGTCACCAGCTCCTGACCACCGTCGCGTGGCAACTGGGGGGCGAGCGCACCTACGCGCTGGAGGGCAGCGTCTTCGTGGCGGGCGCAGTCGTCCAGTGGTTGCGCGACGGGCTGGGCATCATCCGCGAGAGCCGCGAGGTCGAGGCGCTGGCGACGAGCGTGGCGTCGTCGGGGGGCGTGTTCCTGGTGCCCGCCTTCGTGGGGCTGGGGGCGCCGTACTGGGACCCGTACGCCCGCGGAACGGTGGTGGGCCTCACCCGCGGCACCACGTCGGCCCACATCGCCCGCGCCGCGCTCGAATCCATCGCCTTCCAGTCGGCGGAGCTGCTCGGCGCCATGCGGCAAGACGGCGGCGGCGACCTGCGCGAGCTGCGGGTGGACGGCGGCGCCAGCCTCAACAACCTGATGATGCAGTTCCAGGCCGACATCCTCGGCGTGCCCGTCGTGCGCCCGAGGGTGACGGAGACGACCGCCCTGGGTGCGGCGTACCTCGCCGGGCTGGCGGTCGGCTACTGGTCGGGCCAAGGCGAGATCGCCCGGCAGTGGGGGGCGGAGCGCACCTTCGAGCCGCGGATGGACGCGGACGAGCGCGAACACCGCCTGGGCCGCTGGCGCCGGGCGGTCGAGCGCAGCCGGGCGTGGGAGGAACCGGAGGGCTGAGGACATCCGGGTCTTCTGAACCGCCGCCCCATGTGGAAGCATCCGCTCAGCCTGCCCGCCCCACCCTCCCCCACCGAAAGGACCCCGATGCCCCCGCTCCCCGACCCCCGCTCTCCCCTCCTCGCCGCCGCCACCGCCCCGCAGGTCTGGGACCTCCTCGTGATCGGCGGGGGGGCCTCGGGCCTGGGCACCGCCGTGGAGGCGGCCTCGCGCGGCTACCGCACGCTGCTCTTGGAGGCGCACGACTACGCCAAGGGCACGTCCAGCCGCTCGACCAAGCTCGTTCACGGCGGCGTGCGTTACCTCGCCCAGGGGAACGTCGGCCTGGTCCGCGAGGCCCTGCGCGAGCGCGGCCTGCTGAAAAAGAACGCGCCGCACCTCGTCCACGACCTCGGCTTCCTGATCGCCGCGTACACGTGGTGGTCCACCCCCTTTTACGGGATCGGCCTCAAGGTGTACGACGCGCTCGCCGGGCGGCTGAACCTCCAGCCCAGCCGCCTCGTGAGCCGCGGGGGGGCGCTCGGCAAGGTCCCGACCCTGAAGCGGGACGGGCTCAGGGGCGGGGTCCTGTACTTCGACGGGCAGTTCGACGACTCGCGGCTGGCGATCACCCTGCTGCGGACCTTCGAGGATCACGGCGGGGTGGCCCTCAACTACGCCCCGGTGACCGGGCTCGTCAAGGAGGGGGGCCGGGTCGCCGGGGCCCGCTTCCGCGACGGGGAGACCGGGCGGGAGCACGAGGTCCGGGCGCGGGCGGTCGTCAACGCGACGGGCGTCTTCGTGGACGAGGTGCGCCGGATGGACGACCCCGGGGCGCGCGACATGCTCTCGCCCAGCCAGGGCGTGCACGTGGTCGTGGACCGCCGCTTCCTGCCCGGCGAGAGCGCCCTGATGGTGCCCCGCACGGACGACGGGCGGGTGCTCTTCGCGGTGCCGTGGCATGGCCGCGTGGTGATCGGCACCACCGACACGCCCGTGCCCGAGGCGAGCCTCGAACCCCGGCCGCAGGAGGAGGAGGTCGCGTTCATCCTGGGCACCGCCGCGCGCTACCTCGACCCGGCCCCCACCCGCGCCGACGTGCGCAGCGTGTACGTGGGCCTGCGCCCGCTCGTGAGAAACGAGAAGACCGACGGGGCGGGCTCCACGGCGGCCCTCTCGCGCGACCACATCATCCGCGTCTCGGACTCGGGCCTGCTCACCCTGACGGGCGGCAAGTGGACGACCTACCGCCACATGGGCGAGGACACGGTGGACCGCGCCGCCGCCCTCGCCGGGCTGCCGGAGCGCCTGAGCCTGACGCGGGGCCTGCCCCTGCACGGCTGGAGCCCGCCCGGGGAGACGGCGGGGCGCCCCGATCACCTGCGGGTCTACGGCTCGGACGCGGACGACATCCAGGCCCTCCCGGGCGCGGACCGGCTGCTCCACCCCGAGCTGCCCTACACCGAGGCGGAGCTGCGCTGGGGCGTGCGCAAGGAGAGTGCGCGCACCGTCGAGGACCTGCTCTCGCGCCGCACCCGCGCCCTGCTCCTCAACGCCCGCGCGAGCGTCGAGGCTGCCCCCCGCGCCGCCGCCCTCCTCGCCGAGGAGCTGGGACAGGGCGAGGCGTGGCGGGAGGCGCAGGTGCGGGCCTACCGGGACCTCGCGCGGGGGTATCTCCTGGCCTGAAGGAACGCTGGAGGGCGGCCGCGCCCCCACCTGCCGGGAGGCCTCTAGGATGGGCGGGGCCCGACGCCCCCCTCCACGTTCCCCCAGCAGAAGGGAGTTCCCATGCCCGCATTCGGTCCCCGTCCCCCCACCGCCCCGCGCCCCCGTGAGGCGAACGCATGAGCTTTCGGGAGGTCTTCGGCCGTGAGCCCGAGGTCACCGCCAGTGCCCCGGGCCGCGTCAACCTGCTCGGCGAGCACACCGACTACCAGGGCGGCTTCGTGCTGCCCACCGCCATCCCCCAGCGCGCGACCGTGAGCGTGGCGCGCAGCGGCGGGCGTGAACACCGCCTCCACAGCGCCAACCTGAACCGGACCCTGACCGTGCCCCCCGGCGAGCGCGGCGAGGACTTCGCCCCCTACGTGATCGGCTGCATCGAGCTGCTGGGCGTGACGGACGCCCTCGACGTGCACATCGACAGCAACGTGCCGAGCGGGGGCCTCAGCAGCAGCGCGGCGCTGGAGGTCGGCACCCTGCGGGCCCTGCGCGAGCTGTACGGCCTGGAACAGGACGACGTGGACCTCGCCCTGATCGGCCAGCGGGTCGAGCACGAGTACGTCGGCGTCAAGTCGGGGATCATGGACCAGATGGCGAGCAGCCTCGCCGACACGGACCACATGCTCTTCCTCGACACCCGCACCCTGGAGCGGCAGGTCTACCCCTTCCCGGCGGGGGCGGAGGTCCTCGTGATCGACTCCGGTGTTCCGCGCACCCTGGCGGGCAGCGGCTACAACGAGCGCCGCGCCCAGGTCGAGGAGGCCGCCCGCCTGCTCGGCGTTCCCGAACTGCGTGACGTGACGGACGTGGCGGTGGTCGAGGCCCTGGGGGACGACCTGCTGCGCCGCCGCGCCCGCCACGTCGTCCTCGAGAACGCGCGGGTGCTGGAAGCCCTGCACGCCGACGCGGGGCGCTTCGGGGAGCTGATGAACGCCTCGCACGCCAGCCTGAAGGATGACTACGAGGTCTCGCACCCGAAGGTGGACGAACTCGTGGCCCTTCTCCAGGCCGATCCCCGCGTGTACGGCGCCCGGATGACCGGCGCGGGCTTCGGCGGGGCGCTCGTGGCCCTCGTGCCGCAGGGCGAGGCCGTCTCCGTCGCGGACGGCGTGCTCGCGCGCTACAGCGGGCAGGGCCAGCGGGTCGTGCCCTGAGGCCTTGCCCGACATCCACCCCTCTCCCCTTCTCCCCAGAGGTCCAACCATGAATCTCCTCGTCACCGGGGGCGCCGGATACATCGGCAGCCACACCGTCCGCCGCCTGATGGAGGCTGGGCACCACGTCACCGTCCTCGACAACCTCTCCAGCGGCCACACCGAGGCCCTGCCTCAGGGCGCGGCCTTCGAACGGACCGACCTGCTCGACTTTGAGGCGGTGCGCGACCTGTTCCAGCGGGTCAAGCCGGAGGCGGTCATCCATTTCGCCGCCCTGATCGAGGTGGGCGAGAGTATGCGCGCGCCTGCCCGCTACTACCGCAACAACGTGGTGGGCAGCCTCAACCTGCTTCAGGCGAATGCGGAGACCGTCAAGGCGCCCGTCGTCTTCAGCTCGACCGCCGCCGTGTACGGGGACGCGGAGGTGACGCCCATCCCCGAGGACGCGCCCAAGGGCCCGACGAGCGTGTACGGGGAGACGAAGCTGATGACCGAGCACATGCTCGACGCCTTCGAGCGGGCACACGGCGTCCGCCACGTCAAGCTGCGGTACTTCAACGTCTGCGGGGCCGAGCCGGGCGGGCTCATCGGCGAGGACCACCCCAACAAGACCCACCTGATCGAACTCGCGCTGCTGACCGCCCTCGGCCAGCGCGAGAAGATGATGATCTTCGGGGAGGACTACCCCACCCCCGACGGCACCTGCATCCGCGACTACATCCACGTCGTGGACCTCGCCGACGCGCACGTGCTGGCGGTCCAGGCGTTGGCGGACGGCGCGGCGAGCACCGCCTACAACGTCGGCCTGGGGCACGGCTTCAGCGTGAAGCAGGTCCTCGACGCGGTGGACGCGGTGATCGCCGAAGACGGCCTGCCGCCCCTGAAGCGCGAGATCGCCCCGCGCCGACCGGGCGACCCGCCGAGCCTCGTCGCCGACAGCCGCCGCATCCAGGAGGAACTCGGCTGGACCCCGCACTTCACCGACCTCAGGGGCATCATCCGCACCGCCTGGGAGTGGCACCGCTCGCACCCGCACGGCTTCCGGAAGTAGGCGCCCCCGACCCACTCGCTCCCCCCGTCGGCGCGGCGGGGGGCTTTTTTGGAGGTCGTTCGCGGTTGCTCGTCACGTGACGAGCAGATCGGGCGGCGGAGCGTGGTAGCGTCCGGGCATGACGACTCCCACCCCCGCGACGGACGTGTACTTCGACTTCCTGTGCCCCTTCGCCTGGCGCGGGGTGGAGCTGGCGGACGTGCTGCGGCAGGAACGGGGGCTCCCCTTCCGGCTGCGGCACTTCTCGCTCGTGCAGGGCAACCACCCCGAGAACCCCGACCGCAAGGCCCCGACGTGGTGGCTGCACGAGCAGGGCGCCGGGGAGGGCGAGCCCTTCCAGCGGGGCAGCCTGCGCGCCTTTCTCGCCGCCCACGCGGCGACCCGGCAGGGGGAGGAGGCGGCGTGGCGATTCACCCTCGCCCTCTTCCGCGCCCGCCACGAGCGCAAGGCCGAGCTGGACGAGGAGACGATCCGGGGCGCCGCCGGGGAGGCCGGGCTGGACCCGGAACAGTTCGCCCGTGACCTCGCGGACGACGCGGCGTTGCGTGACGAGCTGGGCGGCGAGTTGCGGGACGCGGCGGCCCTCGGCGTCTTCGGCACGCCGACTTTCGCGCTGCCGGAGGGTCAGGCGGCCTACCTGCGTTTTTCCCGCCTGACCCGCGATCCCAACGAGGCGCAGGACCTCTGGAGCCTGTACGGCGAGGTCCTGCGCTCGGGGGCCGGGATCGAGACGATTAAGCGCCCGCGTTGAGGGCGGTCAATCCCCTCCCGGCACAAGGCTCAGGCGGGCCCGCAGGTCGCGCACCATCGCGGCCCGCTCGCCGCTGCCCACCCCGCGCAGCACCCG
The DNA here is from genome assembly GCF_018863415.1 of Deinococcus aestuarii. Classification (NCBI taxonomy): domain Bacteria; kingdom Thermotogati; phylum Deinococcota; class Deinococci; order Deinococcales; family Deinococcaceae; genus Deinococcus; species Deinococcus aestuarii. Next base: position 24,759 of record NZ_JAHKSN010000016.1, read on the forward strand.
CGCCTTGACCTCCAGGGGGTCCTCGAGCCCCTCGTCGAGCGCGAGGCGCAGGGCGTCGAGTTCGATGAGCTTCAGGTCATTCCGCAGCAGGAACGTCAGGGTGCGCATGACCTCCTCGACCTGGGCCTCCCGGGACAGGTCCCGCAGGGCCTCGTCTGCCCCCTCCCCGACTTCCTCCTGAGAGGGCCGTGAAGGGGCCTCGGAACCCTCAGTCGCACTCTGGGTGCGGTCCCGCCTGCGCTGAGCCTTCTGGGGCCCTTCTGGGGCCAGCACGGGCCCTTCGGGGGAGGCGTACTTCTCCGGATTCTTGAGCAGATCGCTGAAGAAGGCCGGTCGGCTGCGGGGTTTGTATCCATCCGCCAGGATGGCCTGGTAGCGGGCGAGGGTGTCTTCAACGGCGTCCTCGCCGTGTTCGCGCACGAATTGCAGGGCGCGGGTCTGGGTGATGCCGATGCCCGCGAGGTCCTCCATCAGCCCCGGGCTGGGGGGGATGAAGGCCTCGCCGAAGGTGTAGTGCAGGTATTTCTTCTTGCCGCGTCCGACGTACTCGACGTTTTTCAGGAAGCCCTTTTCGAGGAGTTCCTCGTGGGCGGCGTCGAGGGTGCGCTGGGCCATGCTGGGGCGGTCGGTCACGATCTTGCAGGCCTGGGCCCACTCCATCAGGCCGACCTGAAAGGTCATCGCCACCCGCTCGGGCTGCTCGGGGTCGCGGCGCTGGGCGTCGAGGAGACGGTAGATGGCCCGCGTGGGCGGGCGGCCCAGCGTCTGCATGAAGCTCAGGTCGAGCGGCTTGATGTACCCCGAGCGGACGCTGCGCGCGATCTCCTGCGGCAGGGTGATCTTGAGGATGCTGGAGGCGTCGAGGCGGTCACTCTCGCCTGAAGTGAATTCCAGGCGGTCGATGTACCGGAAGTTCACGTTCGTCCAGCGCCTACGCGGATGGTCGCGCCAGCCCTCGGCGATGAAGTAGTTCGTGGTGGTCAGCCGTCTCAGGCTCTCGTCGAGGGCGGCGTAGTAACGCCCGCTGTGGTCGAGCCCCGCCGTCTGAAGGAGCTGATAGGGCGTGCAGGTCACGCTGCCGTCGGCGGGGGCCCCCTGGTCGATGTACAGGTTCACGAGGGCGGCGGTGATGTCGGTGTCGATCCCGTGCGGCACCCCGTACTCGGGCATGGCCTGGCAGGTGACCCGGTAGCGCCTTTCGCCGTCCTCCAGCTCCACGCTCCAGTCTCGGTAGCCGGGGGGGATGCGTTCCTGGACGCTGATCAGGCTCAGCCGGGCGATGTTGAGTTCGTCGAAGCGCTTGATGCCGTTTTCGGCCACCGGGGACCCCCTGTTGTTGTTTTTAAATCTTTTAAAAGATCTTTTTAAAAGATATGTTGTAACAACATCAGGCGGTAGGGCGACTCGCGTCCCAGACGGCCTCCAGAGGGGCAAACGGCGCAAGTTGTCCGATAGTTTGGCGCAAGTTGTCCGATAGTTTTGACCCCAAAACGGCGCAAGTTGTCCGATAGGTAGACCCCAAACGGCGCAAGTTGTCCGATACTTTTGGCGCAAGTTGTCCGATAGGTAGACTTTGAAAACGGCGCAAGTTGTCCGATACCTCGGGCCCAAAACGGCGCAAGTTGTCCGATAGTTGAGGGCAAAACGGCGCAAGATGTCCGATAGGTAGACTTTGGGAACATGTAAATCCAAAAATGGCGTCTGGGACAGCGTTTAGGTTGAAACGGCGCAAGATGTCCGATAGCGTGTCTTTTTGGAACGGCGCAAGATGTCCGATAGGTAGATTTGTTGTTCTATGCGTAAATTCAAGTACGTATTAGGTCCACAACAACGATTGTTCAGGGCCTGTACGTCTTTCCGAAGTACCCCCAATGGGGGAATGGGCACCAGACGGGCTGGCCTCACCTGTCCGCCCCAAGAGTCGGCGAGCTTCGCTTTTCCACCTCTTGCCAAATGGCGCAAGTCGTCCGATAGGGGTGGCGCACGGGGCGCGTCTGATCGGGATTTTCCAGCCTGCTCGTCACGTGACGAGCGCGCGGGGTGACCATCGGGTAGGCTGGGAGAAATGCGGACGCTGACGTTCTTCAACCACGCGGGCGGGGTCATGAAGTCGAGCCTCACCCGCGACGTGGGGTATACCCTCTCGCAGGCGGGGCTGAGGGTGCTCCTCGTGGACCTCGATCCCCAGGCGAACCTGACCGACTGGCTGGGTGTGAGCGGCGTGACGCGAGAGCAGACGGTGTACGACACGGCCACCCGGGGCGAGCCCCTCCCCTCCCCCGTCCCCGTGCACGGCCTGCACCTGATCCCCAGCGACGTGTCCCTGGCGCTCGCCGAGGGGCAGATGATGGGGGTGGTGGGAGCGCACCTGCACCTGCGGCAGGCGCTTCAGGCGGTCGCCGCCGGGTACGACGTGGCCCTGCTCGACAGCCCGCCGAGCCTGGGGCAGCTCTCGATTCTGGGCGCGCTCGCCGCCGACCACCTGATCGTGCCGGTCCCCACCCGGCAAAAGGGCATGAACGCCCTGGCGGGCCTGAGCGAGGCGATGGCAACCTACCGCAAGTTGCGCCCGGACCTGACCGTCGCCCTGTACGTGCCCACCCTCTACGACGCCCGGCGCTCGCACGACCGGGAGGCGCTCGCGGCCCTGCAAGACCTCCTGCGGCCCCTCGCCAGCCCGGTGCCCGACCGGGGCGCGGTGTGGAACGACAGCGCGAGCGCCGGGCAGCCCGTCGGGGTGTACGCGCCGGGCTCGCCGGTCCACCGCGACGTGCTGCGGGTAACGGCGGAGATCGCCCGCGCCGCGCACCTCGGCGTGGAGATTCCCGGGGTGGAGGCGTGACCCGCAAGGCCCGGCCCGCCATCGGCGCCCGCCTGAGCGGGCTGGTGGAGGGGGTGGAGGCGCTGGGGCAACCCGCCTCCACGACCCTGCCGGTGGACTCGCTGCGTCCGGGTGCCTTCCAGCCACGGGTCTATTTCGCGCCGGAGGCCCTGGAGGAACTCGCCCGCAGCATTCGGGAACAGGGGGTGTTGCAACCCCTCCTCGTTCGCCCGCTGGGGGGCGGGTACGAGATCGTGGCCGGGGAGCGGCGCTGGCGGGCCGCGCGACTTGCCGATCTGCGCGAGGTCCCGGTCCTCGTCCGTGACCTCACCGACGAGCAGGCCCGGCTCGCCGCCGCCGTCGAGAACCTGCAACGCGAGAACCTCAATCCCCTGGAGGAGGTGCGCGCCCGGCTCGCGGTCGCCGCCTCGGCCCTGGGCGTGGCCCCCGAGGAGGCCCCCGCCCGCCTCTTCGCCCTCGACCGCCGCCCCGACGAGGACCCGGCGGCCGTGGCCCGCCTCGACGCCCTCTTCGGTGCCCTGGGCCGCGAGACGTGGCGCAGCTTCGTGAAGAACCGGGCCGCCGTCCTCAACCTTCCGGAGGACGTGCAGGCGGCCGTTCAGGAGGGGCTCGACTACCGCAAGGCCCTCGTCGTCGGCCGGGTGGGGGACGGGGCGCGGCGGGCCGAACTTCTCGACCTCGCCCGGCGGGGGGAGACCGTGCAGGGATTGCGCGAACGGTTGCGCCCCGTCCGGGCGACCGATCCGGCCCAGGAGGTCGCCCGCCGCCTCGCCGACCGCCACACCCTCTCTCGCCTTGACGCGGCCCGGCGCCGCAAGGTCGAGCGGCTGCTGCGGCAGATCGGCGAGCTGCTCGACGAGGGGTGAGGGGTCTGCTCGTCACGTGACGAGCAAGGGGGAGGGGGCCGGAGTCACCCGTCCTCGTCCGCCGGGGAGCCGCCCAAGGCCGCCTGCGCCGCCTCCATCACCGGGCCGTCTCCCGGCGTCAGCGCGTAGTCGCACAGGGCGAGAAAGGCCGTGTCCGAGGGGGAGGCGCTGACCCCGAGCGTGAGCGCGACCTCCTCGCCAAGCTGCGAGAGGACGTAGTTGACGGCGCTCTCGGGGTTGACCTCACGGGGGAGCATGGTGAGGGCGGCCGGCCCCTCCACCAGCCGCAGCCGTCCCCGGAAGGGGCCCTCGTCCAGCCAGGTCTGCCACTCGCGGGCCGCCGCCCCCAGGGCGTGCGTGAGGGTGTGGGGATGGGTCAGGGTGACCATCAGGGGTCGGCCATGTCGCTCGTGGAGCTGCGCCTCGGTGCCGAGTTGAGCCAGCCAGCCGATGTGCTGCGCGGCCTGATGCGCCAGGCGCAGGGCCCCCTCGTATTCGTCCAGCGTCTCGGCGGTCAGGCGGCGCCACGCCGGGTCCTCCTCGCCGTCCGGGTTCAGCACGACGGCCCCGTGCCTCAGGACCTGCCAGGAGGAGAAGGCCGCCGGGATGTCCAGCAGGCCCTCCTCGTCCAGGCCCGTGACGGGAACGAGTTCCGCGCCCGAGAGCAGGGCCGCGAGGGTGACCTGGGCGGTGTCTGGCTCCTCCCCGGGGGTGCGCGCGGTGAGGATGCCCTCGGGATTCACGAAAGCGACGATCATGGGCGCACTGTAGAACGAGAGGGTTCCGAAGGGGAGGTGCCCCACACTGCTCGTCACGTGACGAGCAACCCCTTCACCGCGGCCGCTCCCGGACCTCCACCTCGACGGGCAGGGGGTGGGTGATCATGTAGCCGCCCCGCGCCGGGTCGTGGGAGGCGGGCTGGGTCCGGCCCCGGGCGTCGGTGGCGCGGGCGACGAGCGTGTGACGGCCCGGGCAGGTGGGGGTGTGCCACAGCAGGCGCCAGCGCCGCCAGACGTGCGGCGTGGGCGGGTCGAGGAAGCGGGCGTCCGCCCAGGTCCGCCCGCCGTCCACGCTGACCTCGACCCGCTCCACGGCCGCCTCGCCTGCCCACGCGGCCCCCGCGACCTCGTACACGGTGCCGCAGGGCACCTCCTCGTGGGGGGCGGGGCGGGCGACGGCGGCCTTGAGCTGCATGGCCCCGAGGGGCCGGAGCTGGGGCGGCAGACCGTCCCGCGTATCCCAGTAGGCGTAATCGACCGTCTGGAAATACCCCTGGAAGGGCTCGGCCGTCACCTGGACCGACGTGAGCCACTTGACCGACGCCATGCCGTACCACCCCGGCACGACCGCGCGCACCGGGAAGCCGTGGTTGGGGGTCAGCGCCTCCCCGTTCATCCCGTAGGCCAGCAGCACGTCGCCCAGAGCCCGGTCGAGGGGGACGCTGCGCGCGTAGGCGATCTCGCCGGGGGTCGGCAGCGGGTCGGTCAGCACGCCCCGGTCGGCACCCTCCAGCACGACCTCGCGCGCCGAGTCGAGGAGCCCGGCCCGTTCCAGCACCTTCGAGAGCGGCACGCCGGTCCACTCGGCCGTGCCCACCGCGCCCAGTTCCCAGGCCACCCCGCGCCGCCGGGGGGTGAGGAAGACGCGCCCGTTTCCGGCGCACTCCATCGTCGCCGTGAGGGTGCGGGCGGGCAGGGACCGCAGTTCGGCGAGGTCCAGCCGAAAGGGACGGGCGACCGCTCCGCCCACCGTCAGGCCCCAGCCACCCGCGCTCAGGCGTGGGGTGGGAAAGTGACTGCGGACGTAGAAGCTCGCCGTGGGCGTCACCCGGGGACCCAGGTGGCAGAAGGGAAATTCGAGGTTGGGGGGCGACTGCTCGCGGGTGATCAGATAGGGCGCTGGGCCCGGCTCGTGGGGGGATGGTGGCATGAACCCTCCTGGTGGAAGGAAGTGGGTCGGGGGCTGAGGCGCCCGCGGGGGCATCTTCCCCGGGAGACGCAGCGGGAGGTGGGCGGGTCCGGCGTCCCGGCGGCCCCCTGATCAGGGACGAGGGCCGCCGTCCTGCTGTGACGAGCAGAGGAGAACGACCGGCACGTGGGACCGTCCCGTCGCCCGGTTTCCCGGAAAAGCGGCGGGTGCGGTCGAGGCCGGGGGGACCGTGGGCCGCGTGTTCGGGCGCGGCCGGGGGCCTCATCCCTCCCCCGCTGGGTCGGAGAAGACGCGGCTCTCCTGGCCGACGAGGACGAGATGAAAGGGCGTGGGGTGGAGCGGGCCGAACTCGTCGTGGTCGGAGGGAACGTGCCAGGAGGGGGCGGAGCACTCCCAGGAGTGACGGAGGACCTCCAGGGCCCGGGCGCTGGCCTCCTCGGCGTCCCAGACGATCAGCAGGTACCCGTGGGCCGGGTGCCAGGCGAGGTCGCGCAGGCCGTCGCCGAGCGCGTCGCGGTGGTGTTCGAACCAGGCCGGAAAGCCCATCGCGCGGGCGACCCGGGAGAACACCTGCGCTTCCGACCCCAACTCCGCCCCGCGCAGGTGGAAGACGGCGAGGTCACAGGGGTGTTCGAGGAAGGCGGCCACCTCCTGAACCGAGGCGAAGTGCACGCAGGTCGGTCCGGTCTCCGTGAGCGCCGAGAGGTTCATGGGGCGGGCCGCCCTCGCCGGAGAAGTTCCTGGCCTATGGACCGGCGTCCGTGGGCCTGGAGAAAGGCCGGAACGTCTTGCGGTCGCCCGGGAGAGGGCTGCGTCATGTTTCCTCCAGGTCGGGGGCCCCCCGCCCGCCGTGGGCGCGGAGATGAAGGGGGAGACGGCGGACAGGTTCCCCCACCGGGTCCCAGCCGCGCGAGGGTGGGGGACACCTCCCCGTAGGTCCGCAGGCCGAGACGGGTCTGCCAGCCGCGCACGGCACCGGGCACGTCGGGGACGGGCCGCCCCGGCTCGCTCACGCCGAACCTGCTGCTGGGCCGGGCGGGCAGGGTCTGGCGCGCGATGAAGTCCGGAGGGTTGCCGTCCGCGTTCCAATCCCCCGAGGGAAAGAGAGCCTCACCCGTCTCGTCGGCCAGCAGGTCCGGCCGGGCCTCGGGGAAACGGTCGACCGGCACGTTGCGGGCGAGGGGGTACGGCCCGCCTGCCTCACCCAGAACGAGGCGCAGGAGGGTGGAGGGGGCGCGCGGGGTCGGCCCCTCAGAACCGAGATGGGCGCGGTCAGGCGGGCGAGGCTCAGGGGGCGGCTCCGGTCAAGGGGACCTCCGGGGAGGGGAGGGGGCGGCGGTGGTCGGTGCCCCCAGCATAGGCCCACTCGCGGCGGGGGGGGAGGCGAGGGGGTCCGGTGCGCCGCCGGCCTTTCTGCTACGATCCCGGGAAAGCTCAACCCAGCTCCCTCACCGTCTGGAACGTCCCCCACGGAGGTTTTTGCCATGATGCGACCTGCCCGATTGTTCGTGACCGCCCTGCTCGCCCTCTCCTCGCTCGCGCTGGCCGACGTGCGGGTGGGGGTGGTGGTGTCCTCGACGGGTCCGGCGGCGAGCCTGGGCATTCCCGAAAAGAACACGGTCGCCCTGCTGCCGCAGACCATCGGCGGGCAGCGCATCGTGTACACGGTCCTCGACGACGCCTCCGACACGACCGCCGCCGTGACGGCCACCCGCAAGCTGATTCAGGACAATCGGGTGGACCTGATCATCGGGACCACGACCACGCCCGCCTCGCTCGCCATGATCGACGTGGCCGCCGAGGCGAAGGTGCCCATGATCAGCCTCGCCGCCTCGGAGGCGATCATCAAGCCCGTGGACGCCCGCAGGGGCTGGGTGTTCAAGACCCCGCAGACGGACGCGCTGATGGCCGCCGCGATCACGGGGCACATGCAGCAAAACGGGGTGAAGACGGTGGGCTACATCGGCTTCAACGACGCCTACGGGGAAGGGTGGCTGACCGAACTCCAGCGCAACGCGGCGTCGCGCGGCCTGCGGGTGGTGGCGGTGGAGAGATACGGACGCAGCGACACCAGCGTGACCGGGCAGATCCTCAAGGTGCTCGCCTCCCGACCCGACGCGGTCTTGATCGGCGCCTCCGGGGTGCCCGCCGTGCTGCCGCAAAAGACCCTCAAAGACCGGGGCTACGCGGGCAAGATCTACCAGACCCACGGGGTCGCCAACGCCGACTTCCTGCGGGTGGGGGGCCGGGACGTGGAGGGCGCGATCCTGCCCGCCGGGCCGGTGCTCGTCGCCTCCCAGCTTCCCGACACCAACCCCACCAAGAAGGTCGGCCTCGCCTACACCGCCCTGTACGAGAACCGCTACGGCCAGGGCAGCGTGAGCACCTTCGGGGCGCACATGTGGGACGCGGGGCTGCTGATGCAGAAGGCGATTCCCGTCGCCCTCAAGCGGGCGAGACCCGGCACCGCCGAATTCCGCGCTGCCCTGCGTGACGCGCTGGAGGGCACCCGCAACGTGATCGGCGCGCACGGCATCTTCAACCTGAGTGCCCAGGACCACCTCGGCCTCGACGCCCGCAGCCGCGTGATGGTGCAGATCGTGGACGGCAACTGGAAGCTGATTCGGTAGGGGAGGGGATGACGGCTCCTGAGGCGGCGTGGCTGGACGCCCTGCGGAACGCCCTCGGCGACCGCGTGAGCGTGCGGCCCGGCGACCTGAGCGCCCACGCCCGCGACGAGGGCACCCCCCTGACCTGCACCCCCGGCGCGGTCGTCCTCGCCCGGTCGGAGGCGGACGTGCTGGGTACGCTCGCCGTCGCGCGGGAGTTCGGCGTGTCCGTCACTCCCTGGGGCGCCGGGACGAGCCTGGAGGGGGCGGCCCTCCCGGTGCCCGGCGCGATCTCCCTTGACCTCACGGGTCTGGACACCGTGGGCGAGGTGGACCCGGTGGGCTGGACGGTCACGGTGGGGCCGGGGGTGCGGCGGGTGGCGCTCAACCGCCGCCTGCGCCCGCACGGCCTCTTCTTCCCGGTGGACCCCGGTGCGGACGCCTCGCTGGGGGGCATGGCCGCCACGAACGCCAGCGGCACGACCACCGTGCGCTACGGGGGGATGCGCGAGCACGTCGCCGCCCTGCGCGTGGCCCTAATGGACGGGCGCGTCCTGACCCTGGGAAGCGCGGCCCGCAAGAGCAGCAGCGGGTACGCCCTCAAGAGCCTGTTCATCGGCTCGGAGGGGACCCTGGGCGTGATCACCTCGCTCACCCTGCGGCTGCACCCCCTCCCACCCGCCACGGCGAGCGCGCAACTCGCCTTCCCGGACGTGGAGGCCGCCGTGGGGGCGAGCCTCACCGTGCGCGGGCTGGGCGTGCTCCCCGAGCGGCTGGAGTTCGTGGACGCGGCAACCGTGCGGGCCGTGAACCGTCACCGCGACCGCCAGGACCCCGAGGCCCCGACCCTCTGGGTGGAGGTGGCGGGCCGCGACCGGGCGGACGTGGACGCGCAGCTCGCCCTGGTGGCGGAGGCGGCGGCCCTGCACGGGGGGCAGGTGGTGGGGGAGGCCCGGACGCCCGAGGCGGCGGGAGCCTTATGGGCCGCCCGGCACGGCGTGTACGACGCCCTGCGCGCCGCTTGGCACGGCCACGCCACCCGCATCGGGGACGTGTGCGTGCCCCTCCCGGCGCTGGCGGGGACGGCGGCCCTCGCCGGGCGGCTGCTGGACGAGCACGGCCTGACCTCCCCCCTGGTCGGCCACATCGGGGACGGCAATCTCCACCTGCTGATGCACGCCCCGCCTGAGGACGCGGACGCCTGGGCACGCATCGACCGCGTGCTGCACGACCTCGCCGCGCACGCCGTCGCGGTGGGGGGCACCTGCACGGGCGAACACGGGGTCGGGCTGCGCAAGCGGGCCTACCTGCGCGCCGAGCACGGGGAGGCCCTCGACGTGATGCGCGAGGTGAAGGCGCTGTTCGACCCCCGGGGCCTGCTCAACCCGGGGAAGGTGGTGGGCGACCCGGACGGGCTCCCGGAGTGGAAATTCAGTCCCCCGCCCTGACGACCCCGCCCGGACGGGTGCGGCGCAGGAAGCGCGTCAGCAGCAGCACCGCCGCCGTCGTCAGCCCCGCCGTCAGGCCGAACCACAATCCGCGCGGCCCCAACCCGAGGGGGAAGGCGAGCAGGGCCCCCACCCCCAGCCCGACGAGCCAGTACGAGGTCAGCGAGATCACGAGCGGCCAGCGGGTGTCGTGCAGGCCGCGCAGGGCGGCGTTGGCGGTGACCTGCACCCCGTCGAGCGTCTGGAAGAGGGCGGCGATCACGAGCAGGGCGGTGCCCGTGGCGATCAGCGCCGCGTTGCGCGGGTCGTCCACGTCCACGAAGACGCCGAGCGCCAGCCGGGGGGCGAGGAGTTCGAGGAGGGCGAAGACGACCATCACGCCGCCCGCCAGCCCCACGCCGATCAGCCCCGCGCGGCGGGCCCCCGCCCGGTTGCCCGCTCCCGCCGCGTGCGCGACCCGGATGCCCGTCGCGGTGGCGAGCCCCAGCGGGATCATGAACACTGCCGTGATGACCTGAAGCGCGACGTTGTGCCCGGCGAGCGCCTCCGGCCCGAAGCGCGCCATCAGGAGGGAGACCACGCTGAACATGCCCCCCTCGGCGCCGAGGGTCAGGCCGATGGGCCAGCCCAGGTGGAGCAGGGCACTCACCTCCCCGCGCGTTCCCCCCCCGGCGCGGGGCGCGGCCCGCAGCGCGGCGGGAAGCAGGGCCAGGGTCGTCATCCACGCCGTCGCCGCGCTCGCCAGTCCCGCTCCCACCAGACCCAGCCGGGGCAGGGGTCCCCACCCGAAGGCGAGGGCCGGGCTGAGCAGGCTCACGAGCGCCACCCCGCCCAGCGCCACCGCCGTCACCACCCGGGGCCGCCCGGTCCCCTCCAGCGTGCCGCGCAGGGCCGTGAAGGTCAGCACCGGGAGCATGCCCAGCGAGTACACCCGCAGGTAGGTCGCGGCGAGGTCCGCCCGGATGCCCTCCGGCGCGAGACCCGGCAGCAGCGCCGCCACCCCCCACATGACGGGGAGGGCGAGCGCGGCGAGCCCCAGAGCCAGCCACAGCCCGCCCCGCAGCGCCCGGCCCACGCCCGCCGGGTCCCCCGCCCCGTGCGCCTGCGCGGCCCGCGGACCCACCGAGAGCATCACCCCCACCAGGATCATGAACAGCAGGTAGTAGGTCGCGTTCGCGTACGCCGCCGCCGCGAGTTCGGCGCCCCCCAGCCGCCCGATCACCGCCGTGCTGATCAGCGCCAGCGAATTCGAGGCGAACTGCGACACGACCACCGGCCCGGCGAGCCGGGTCAGCGCCGCGAGTTCCCCGCGCAGGGGAGAGGAGGGGGAGAGGGGGATCAGCGTCACAAGCAGGCAGTCTACGCGCCGGGAACGGGCCGGGAGGCCGGGCGGACCTGGCCTCCTCCCTCCCCGCGGCAGACGGGGTGACGGCCCGCCGCGCTGTGTCACGAAGTCGCGGCGCAGCACCCGGCCGCCGCCCGCTCGTCACCGACCCATCGCCCCGAAGGGTAGGCCCGGCGACGGCGGGGGACGTGACGACCGTCTGCTCGCCCCCCGGGCCGACTCGCCCAGGTTGATGGGGACGGGCCCGTTCTCACCCGGAAAGGACCCGACCACCTGCGTGTCCCCGGTCCCGCTGTCGGCCATTCGAACGTCAGGTCTGTCCGTCCATGCCCCGCGGTCCGGTGAGCCCGCTGGCGACGACAGCACCGTGTGCAGGAATGAAGGCGACCTCCCGGCTACAGCCCGCGATCAGCGCGGCGGAGCGGTGTGCTGCGACAGAACCCAGGGTCTCTCCCCGGGCCGATGCTCCCCCAACACAAGCGGCAACGAGCATCGGGAGGGCAGCCCTCGTCCTCTCCACGAAGCAGAGGCACGGGGAGCGCAACATTCTTACTTTTCGCGTGAAGGTTCTCCCCCGGACCAGGCCATCATGCCCATCCGGAAGGGAGGGTGGGCGCCCCGGGTGCGGGACTGCGGTGGGGCGAGTCAGGTCTGCTCGTCACGTGACGAGCACCCTCCTCCCGGTGTTCCGGACGTCCCCTCTACGGCCCGCCGACGCCGTGCCGACGCAGCCTGACCACGTAGTCCGCGAGGGCCGCCAGGTCCGCGTCGCTGATCTCGGAGGCGTCGAAGGCGGGCATGGCCCCCAGCCCGGCGCGCACCTGGGCGCGGATGGCGAGGTGGGGGAGGGGCTTGTCGTTCAGGGCCGGTCCCAGCCCCTCGGCGCCGCCTGGATGGCACTGCTGGCAGTTCGCCATGTACACGACCCGCCCGCGCGCCTCGCTGGGGCTCAGGTCGGTGAGTTCGCCGACGAGGGGCGCGTCCCGCCGCTGCGGCAGGCAAGCGGTGAGCAGCGGGGCGAGCAGGAGGAGGGGGAGAAGCCGTCTCATCGTGTCCCCTCCCGGGAGATGCGCCACAGGACACCCGTGTTCGGCTGCGGAATCTGACCCTTCTCGGTCGTGGTCATCACCCCGAAGTCCACGACGTACAGGGCGTCGCCCGCCGGGGTGAAGCGCACGTCCACCGGGCGCTCGAAGCCGCCGCCCCCGATCTTGGAGGCCGGGCCGTTCTCGGGGCCCCGGTTGACCGCGAAGTCCTCGATCCGACCGTCCGAGACGTTCACCCGGACCACCTTGTACCCAACCGGCCCCAGAATTTTCCCGACCCCCGGCGCGAGGTCCCCGAACTGCGCGACGAACGCCTCGCCCGCGTGCCCGAAGGCGGCGCGCCCGAAGTCGATCCCGTTCGAGGAGGAGTGCACCCCGAGCAGGGCGGCGGGTTTCGGCGGGGTGCCCGGCGCGCGGGCGAGCACCTGCCCCGGCGCGGGCTTGCCGGGTGCCCGGAAGTGGTCGGCGTCGCTCAGGAGCCGCCCCGCGTGGAAGTCGGGCCAGCCGTACCAGGTGCCCGGCGTGACCTTCCAGAGGGGGTCACCGGCCCCGTAGACCGGGCGGCTGCCGCGCTCGTCGTAGCTGTTGTCGGCGACGTAGAGGGTGCCGTCCGGCGCGAAGGCGAGGCCGAAGGGGTTGCGAAAGCCCCACGCGACGAGTTCGAGGCGTCCCCCGCCCTCGGGCACCCGCATCACCGACCCGCCGCACGGCAGCGCCCCGCGCACGACCTGTCCGGCCCGCGAGGGGGTGCCGAACGGCAGGAACGCCCCCGTCGTCACCCGGTCCCCGGCGGGCGTGAGGGGATTGTCCGACTCGAAGTTGCGCCCGGCGAGGGTCACGTCCGCGCAGGGGGTGTCGTGGAACGTGGGATGCCGCTTCAGCCAGCCGTAGTCCGCGTTGTCCGGCCCCACGACGGCGCTGTTGGTGGCGGTGCCCTGCCCGAAGTACACGTAGCCGTTCCTCACGACCGGGCGGTTGGTGTGGTGGTCGCCCAGGCTGGGCAGGTTCTCCACCAGCGGGGTGACCTTGCCGTCCGGGCTGATCTTCACGATGCGCCCGCCGCCGACCTCGCCCCCCTCGCCGACGTAGAAGGTGCCGTTCGCGTAGTCGAGGCCGTTCCAGGGTGGCCGCTCGCCCCGGGCGATCTCGGTGCGGGTGCCGCCCTGCTCTACCCGCAGCAGCCGGGGCACGGTGAAGACCTCGCCGTAGGAGTACCCCGCCTCCAGCACGTGGGGGCGCCCCGCGTCGTCGAAGGCGACGGCGGTGGGGAAGTTGAGCCCGGTGGCGACGGCCTCCACCCGGTACCCGGCGGGAACGGCCACGTCGGCGGGCCGGATCAGGCGCAGGGCGCGGGGCGTGGTCTGCCCGCCCCCGTTGGAGGGTAGCAGGCTGTAACAGGAGGTCAGCAGCAGGCCGCTGAGGACGGCGGCGGCGAGGGAACGTCCGGGGTGGGGGGAGCGCGCTGGCTTCAAGGTCCGCCTCCTGGGGGGAACACAACAGCTTCGGGTCAGGCTCCCATCGTAGGAGGTGAGGGGTGCCCATCACCGCAGCCCCCTTGACACTCTCTTCAGCGTCACCCGCCGCACGTCCGGCGGCAGATTTGCCCTCCTCCCACGCGGGGCGGCGCCTATCCTGGGGTATGCCGCGTCTCCCCCTGCGTGCCCTCCTGCTCCTGACTGCCTGTCTGGGGGCGACCGCCCGGGCGGACGTGACGGTCGCGCCCACCCCGCTCTACGCCTCCCCGGCGCTGGACGGCCCGCCCGTCCTGACCCTGCCCTCCGGCAAGCCCGTGAGCGTCCTGCGGTCCTCGGGGGGCGAGCGCCCGGTCGTGACCATCCCCTACGGCGAGCGGGTGCTCTACGCGCGCGGCGGGAACGTGAAGTCCACCGCCGGGGCCGTGCGGCTGAGCGGCCCGCAGTGGTGGCTGCCGCCCCAGCCGAGCGCGCGCCCGGTGACGGTGTACCTCACCCGCCAGACGCAGGCGCAGGTGGCCCCGGCCTGGGAGGTCCGCGTGCTCCCGCTCGCCCCGGCGGCCCCCGGCGAGACGGTCCTCCGGCCCACGGGCGGCGCCCGGCGCACCGTGCGGGTGAGGCTGGCCGGGGAGAGGACCGCCGTTCCGCTGGAGCGCCTGGCGCCCGGCCGCTACCTCGTGACCGCCTCGCGCGCGGACGCCCCCGCCTCGGTCCTCGCCGCCGACGTGCTGGAGGTCACCGACCTCGCGCTGACGGCCCTGACCACCCCCACGGGCCTCTGGGTCTGGGCGACCCGCCTGGACGACGGGAGGGTGCTGCCCGGCGCGCGGCTGCGGGCGCTCGCCTCCCTGTTCGGGCCGGAGGGCGAGCGGGTGTCCTCCCGCCCCCTGCCCGCCGTGACGACGGACGCCCGGGGCCTGGCCTTCCTGCCCCAGCGCGACGGGGAGCGGCTGGCCGTCTACGGGGACGTGGGGCTCAGCGGCGCGACGCAGCGGGCGGTGATCGGGGCCGGGGAGTTCGGGCTGTGGTCGGGCGACGAGACGCGGGCGCGGGCCTTCGTCCAGACCGACAAGCCGGTGTACCGCCCCGGCGAGACCCTGCGCGGGCTGGCCGTCGTGCGCAGGCTCCAGCCCGGGGCGCGGGTGCCGTACCGGGGCCCCGTCACCGTGCGCCTCGTGGACGGCGGCTACCCGGCCCTGACCCTGGCGCGGCGGTCGGCGAGCGCGGACGCGGACGGCCTCGTGACCTTCGAGGTCCCCCTCCCCGAGGACGTGCGGGTGGGCGAGTACCGGGTGGAGGTCGAGGTGCCCGGCCCGTCCACCCGGCAGAACCCCGCCCCCGCGCCCGACATTTCCAGCCTGCCCGTGCGGGTGCAGGCCTTCGTCAAGCCGCAGTTCACCCTCGACCTCGGCGGCCCGGCGGAGGTCGTGAGCGGGGAGCCCCTGCCCGTCAGCGCCCGCGCCGAGCTGTACGCGGGGGGTGGGGCGACCGTGCGGGCGGACGCCTACCTCAGCCGTGGTTACGACCGGGGCACCCTCTGGCCGGGAGCGGTGGACACCGGGCGCCCGGATGAACGCTTCGCCCTTGAAACCGAATCCTGGGACTACTGGCGCTCCTCGCCGGACCTGAACCCCGGGCAGAAGCCCGCCGCCCGGCTCGACCTCGCCTCGGGGAGGGGGCAGGCCACGTTGCGCCCGACGGCGACCGGGGGCGTGCCCCGCGTCTATACCGTCGTCGTCCGCGCCCGCGACGAGTACGGGCGGGACGTGCTCGCCTCGCGCGAGGTCACCGTCCACCCCGCCGGGCTGAAGTTCGAGCTGCCGGGTTTCCCCACCCAGGCGGGCGAGGAGGTCCGGGCCCGCGTCCTCGTCCGGCAGGTGGGCAAGGGCGCGCCGCTGGCGGGTCGCCCGGTGAGCATGACCATCGTGCGCGCCTACACGGAGCCCGTGCAGGTGGCGGGCCGCACCGAGTACCGCAACGGCGAGGAGGTCGTCTCGCGGCGGGAGGGCCGCAGCGGGTCCGGGGGGGCGTTCGACCTCGCCTTCCGGGCACAGGAGCCGGGCGCCTACCTCGTCCGCCTGTCGGCCCGGGACGCGGCGGGGCGGGCGGTGCGCGCTGACTTCCAGGCCGCCTTCGTGCCCGAGCCCGCGCCGACCGGGCAGGCCCGCACCCTGACCCTCGGTGCCGACCGCACCCGCTACGCGGTGGGGGACACCGCCCGCCTCACCCTGCGGACCGACCTCCCGCCCGGCACGCCCGTCCTGCTGGGCGCCAACGTCGAGGGCCGCGTGACCCCCCGCCTCGTCCGGGTGACGGGCCGCGAGCTGCGCGTGGACTGGAAGGTCACCCCCGACCTCGCGCCCGGCCTCACCTTCACGGCGGCGGCGGTCTTCGGGGCGGACTCGCTGCGCGCGGGGACGGAGCTGCTGTACGTCCCGCGCACCGACCAACAGCTCGCCGTGGAGGTCATCCCGGAGAAGACCGACCTCAAGCCCGGCGAGGAGACCACCCTGACCGTCCGCACCCGGCAGGGGGGGCGCGCGGTTCCCGCCCTCGTCACCCTCGCGGTGGTGAACGAGGCCGTCTACGCGCTCGCGGGCGACCCCAGCCCCGACCCGTGGCGCCTGCTGTGGGGGGCGAGCTACCCCGCCGTGCAGGTGTACTCGACCGCCGGGGCGCCCGCCGACGGGGGCGGCGGCGGGGGAGGCGAGGCCCAGGGCGGCGTGCCGAGGCAGGACCTGCGCGAGGTAGCCCTCTTCCGCACGGTGGCGACCGGACCCGACGGCGCGGCCCGCGTCCAGGTCCGTCTCCCCGAGGCGCTGGGGGGCTACCGCGTCAGCGCCCGCGCCCTGACCCGGGGGGGCGGCGCCGGGGCGGTCCGGAATGAGGTGCGCGCCGAGCTGCCCTTCGCCCTGCGCCTCGCCCGTCCGCGTGTGCTCACCCAGGGGGACGAGGGCCGCGCCGCCGTGAGCGTCCTCGACCGCACCGGGCCGGGGGGGACTGCCGGGCAGGGCAGCGTCACCCTCGGCCTGGGTGTCGGTGGGAGAGAGACCACCCGGGTCCTGCCCCTGAACGCGGGGGCCGCAAATACCCTCTTCCCCCTCACCGCGCCGGGGACGGGCCAAAACGTCCTTCTCGACGCCTGGGCGCAGCGGGGCGCCCACCGCGACGCCCTGCGCGAGACCCTGCCCCTGCGGGAGGCGGGGCCGCGCACCCTCCTCGCCCGGAACGGGGCGCAGGCGGGGCCGGGTCTCCTGAGCGATCCCCTGACGTGGCCCGGCGGCGCGGCGGTCGAGAGCCTCGTCGTGGACCTCGCCGTCACGCCGCTGCAAGCCGCCCTCACCGGCCTCGACGCCCACCTCGCCGACCCGGGGGAACGCTGGGTCACGACCGACGGGGTGGCGGCCCGGCTGGGGGCCAACCTCGACCTCGCGGCCATCGGCACCCGGCTGGGCTGGCCCGACGTGGCGGCGCGCGCCCTGGGGCAGGCCCGGCGCGACCTCGCCTCCCTGCTCGCCCTGCGCGGCCAGGAAGGGTGGGGCTGGACCGCCGGGAGCGCCCCCACCGCCGAGATGACCGCCCGCGCCCTGGCCGCGCTCGCCCAGGCCAAGGGGGTGGGCCTGACCGACGCGGTGACCCTCACCGTGGCCGCCGGGGACGCCCGCCGTCTGCTGGGGAAGGCGGGCACGGGAGAGCCGGACCGCGTGCTCCTCGCCGCCGCCCTCGCCCGGACGGGGGACCCCGCCGCTGCGCTCGGCCTGGCGCGGGCAGGCGCTCCGGCCGACCCGGTGGACGCCGCCCGGCTCGCCGCCGCCCTGGCCCCGCTCGCCCGCGACCTCGCCCGGCCCCTCTACACCCGGGCGCGGCGTGAGGCGCAGACGACCAAGACGGGCACCCTGGTCCTCGGCGACGCCGGGAGCTGGCGGGGCGACACCGAGCCCACCGCCCTGCTGCTGGAGGCGGGGGCGGCGCTGGGGCAGCGGGCGGACGTGGCTCCCCTGACCCAGGCGCTCCTCGACCGCAAGACCGGCGCCGCGTGGCCCGGTCCCCTCGCCACCGGGGCGGCCCTGCGCGCCCTGCGCCGGGTGGTGGAGGGGGAGACGGCAGGGCAATCCACCGAAGTCACCCTGCGGGCGGGCCCCTGGGAGAAGGCCGTGCGGCTGGGCGCCCCCGTCCGTGTCGTGGTGCCCCCGGAGGTGGTGAAGGCGGGAGAGTCGCTGACCCTCCAGGGGAGCGGCCCCTTCGCCTTCCGCCGGGAATTGCGGGTTCGGGCGAAGGACACCTCTCCCGCCGCCCCCAGCCTCGTCCACATCGAGCGCCGCTACGACCGCACGCGGGTCGAGCGCGACGGCGTGGTCACCGTCACCCTCACCGTCCGGGCCGACGTGGGGGCGCGGCACCTGCGCGTGACCGATCCCCTCCCCGGCGGCCTGGAGGCGGTGGACGACCGACCCTTCGCCTATCCGGGCTCCGTCAACCCGCCGCGCTCGGGCACGGTGACCTGGGCCGAGCGGTCCCTCTACGACGACCGGGCCGTTTTCTACCTGGAACGGGTCGCGGCGGGCGTCACGACCATCCGCTACCCGTTGCGGGCGCTCGCCCCGGGCCGCTACACCGCCCCGGCCCCCCGGGTGGACTTCGCGGCTGGAGGCGTGCCCGGGGTCGGCAGCGCGGAAGTGGTGGAGGTCCTGGAGTAGGGCTCAGGACGCGGGTGTCTCCTGGGCCCCGCCCGGCTGCTCCTCTTTGGCGAAGGCGGCGTCGAAGGCCACGTTCGAGGCGGGGAAGTCGAGCCGCCGCAGGAAGGCCGCGCTCTCGGTCGCCCCGTGCACCCGGTCCATCCGCGAGTCCTCCCACTCGACGCTCAGCGGCCCGTCGTACCCGATGTCGTTCAGCGCGACGATGACCTCCTCGAAATTGATGTCCCCGCGCCCCACCGAGCGGAAGTCCCAGTAACGGCGGTGGTCCCCGAAGGAGGCATGCCCGCCGAAGACGCCCACCTCGCCTGTGCCGTGCCCCCACCACACGTCCTTCATGTGCGCGTGGAAGATGCGGCCTGCGAAGGTGTGCAGGAAGCGGATGTAGTCCACGTGCTGATACCCCAGGTGGCTGGGGTCGAAGTTGAAGCCGAAGCGGGGGTGATGCCGCACCGCCTCCAGCGCCCGCCGCGCCGTCGCGATGTCGAAGGCGATCTCGGTGGGGTGGACCTCCAGCGCGAAGTTCACCCCCTCCGCCTCGAAGGCGTCCAGGATGGGCGTCCAGCGGGCCGCAAAGTCCGCGAAGCCCCGGTCCCAGAACGCCTGATCCGTGGGCGGGAAGGCGTACAGGCTGTGCCAGATGGACGAGCCCGTGAAGCCGTTCACCACGCTCACGCCGAACTTGCGCGCGGCCCGGCCCGTATCGATGATCTCCCGCGCCGCCCGCCCCCGCACCCCCTCCGGGTCGCCGTCACCCCAGACGTGCGCGGGGACGATGGATTTGTGCCGCTCGTCGATGGGGTCGCACACCGCCTGCCCGACGAGGTGATTGCTGATCGCCACGCATTGCAAACCGTGTTGTTCCAGCAGGGCGCGTTTTTCCTGCACGTAGCCGTCGTCGCTCAGGGCTGCCTGAACATCGAAGTGGTCGCCCCAGCAGGCGAGTTCCAGGCCGTCGTAGCCCATCTGTTTTGCCAGCGGCGCGAGTTCAGCGAGGGGGAGGTCGGCCCACTGGCCGGTAAAGAGGGTGATCGGTCGGGGCATGGGGTCTCCTTGAAAGGGGCCGCCCGCAGCCGAGGGAACGGGCGGGCGGCGCGAGGAAAGAGGCTCTGGGCGGTGCGGGTCCGGTACCCGGGGGACAGCTTAAGCTCCCGGCGCCCCCGCTGGCGTGCCCCTGAACCACGCGGGCTGGGCGGGGAGCGCCTCGGGCCGCTCGGCGTGGCTCGTCGGCGTCAACGTCCGCTCCTGCTCGGCGGCCTCCAGAATGGTGTGCATCACGTCGAGGACGTGGAAGGCGAGTTCACCGCTCGCCCGGTGAGGCGTGCCGCGCGAGATGGCGTCGAGCATGTCCGCCAGCCCGATCCCGCGCGCGTTGTCCTGGAAGGGGCGGGTGAGGTCCACCGTCTCCCACTCCTCGTCCCCCCGGCGGCGGAGTCTGAGCGGCCCCCCGAAAGTGTTCGGGTCGGGCAGGCTCAGCGTTCCCTCCGTCCCGTAAATCTCGATGCGCGGCAGCTCGCTCGCGGGCGTGTCGAAGCTGGCGATGAAGGTGGCCGCCTGCCCGCCCCCGAAGCCCAGTTGCGCGGTGACGTGCGTGGGCGTGTTCACCCGAATCCTCTCGCCCTGCCGCGCCCCGCTGCCGACCACGCGCTCCTCGAACGCCTTCACGGCGCTGCCGCCCACCCGCGTGACGCCGCCGAGCATGTTGATCAGGGCCGTGAGGTAGTACGGCCCCATATCGAAGAGCGGCCCCGCGCCGGGCTGGTAGAAGAAGTCGGGGCTGGGGTGCCAGGCTTCCGGCCCGCTCCCCATGAAAAAGGCGGTGGCCGCGACCGGGCGCCCGATGATCCCCGCGTCGAGGAGTTCCCGCCCGGTCTGGAGCCCGGCGCCCAGAAAGGTGTCCGGCGCGCAGCCCACCCGCAGGCCGCGTTCTTCCGCCTCCCGCAGGATGGCCCGCCCGTCCTCGCGCTCGACCGCCAGCGGCTTCTCGCTGTAGACGTGTTTTCCGGCACGCAGGGCGGCCAGGCTCACCTCCGCGTGCGCGGCGGGCGGCGTGAGGTTCACGACGGCGACGATCTCGGGGTCGGCGAGGAGGTCGCCCCGCGTCATGGCCTGCGTGCCGTACTCGGCGGCCTGCGCCTGCGCGCGGCCCAGGTCGAGGTCGGTGACCGCCCTCACCTCGAAGAGGGCGAGTTCGCGGGCGATCTTGAGGTAGGCGGCGCTGATGTTGCCGGTGCCGACGATGCCGATCTTGTGGGTCATGGGTGTTCCTTCGGTGGGGGAGGGGAGAGGTGGGGGACGGCGGGCGCTGTCCGCGCTCCTACCTCGTCACCGCCACCTCCTCCCAACCTGAGAGGCCCTCGTCGATCAATCGCCGCGCGCTTCTCTCCACGTCGGCGAACACGTCCCCGGCGCTGCGGTCCATCTCCAGCACGTGCCACCGCGCGGACGGGGCGGCGAGGATGGCGGCGCGGTAGTCCACCACACCCTCGCCGAGCGGCACCTGATCCGCCTCGGGGGTCGCCGGGCCGTCCTTGACGTGGAGGGCGAGCGTCCGGTCCCCGAGGCGCCGCAGCAGCTCCGCCGGGTCCTGCCCCGCCGTGCGCGCCCAGTAGGTATCGACCTCGGTGAAGACCGCCGGGTCGAGCAGGCCGAGCAGGGTGTCGTAGGCGGTTTGTCCATTCTCCAGCGTGTTCCACTCCCACCAGTGGTTGTGGTAGCCGAGCCGGATGCCGCGCGCGGAGGCGTTCTGCGCGGCCTCGTTCATCGCCTCCGCGAAGTGCCGCGTGCCGTCCAGTGTGGAGAGGGCGTCGCGCTCGAAGCCGTGGACCTCGCCGGGCCAGGAGACGACGGCGAGCCCCGCCCCGATCAATTCGAGTTCGTCCAGAATCGCGTCCG
Organism: Deinococcus aestuarii; assembly: GCF_018863415.1. Lineage (NCBI taxonomy): Bacteria > Thermotogati > Deinococcota > Deinococci > Deinococcales > Deinococcaceae > Deinococcus > Deinococcus aestuarii. The sequence goes on from NZ_JAHKSN010000016.1 coordinate 45,905, forward strand.
CCTGCGGTCCATACGGCGCGGCGGCGTGGACGGACGAGAGCCCCAGGCCGTGGTCGTCCAGGTCGCGGCGCAGGGTGGTGGCCGACGCCATCCGCGCGGCGGGAGTCTGATGGCTGCCCCCGATGCCGAAGGGCTCGACGTACCGGAAGCCCATCCCGGCCACCCGCGCGACCGTGGCGGTCGGGTCGGCCTGCCCGGCGTCGCGGAAGGTATACATCTGGACAGAGAGGGTGCCTTTCGGGGTGTTCTGTGGGTCCGTCATGGGGTCCTCCGGGAGGGTGGAGCGTTTTTGGGCCGTCATCGGGATGGTGACGGGAGAGCAGGTCCCAGGCGGGCGGGGAGAGACGGGCCCCCGCGTCCACGACGGTCACGGGAGGTGGGGTACTGAATGCTCCCACGCCTCAGCCCACGGGCTCGCTCCATTCCCCGGTCAGGGTGAGCGATAGCCTGATGGGCAGGTCCGCGCCGCTCGTCCCGATCAGGACCTCGAAGCTTCCCGCGTCGGCGACCCAGGCGTTCCGGGTGTCATCGAAGTAGGCGAGCGAGCGCATGTCGAGGGGCAGCACGATCTCCTCGGCCTTGCCCGGCCCCAGGGTCACCTTTCCGAACGCCTTGAGTTCCTTGTCGGGCCGTTCCAGCGTGGTCTCCACGTCGCGCACGTAGACCTGCACGACCTGTTGCCCGGCCCGCTCGCCCGTGTTCCGCACCCGCACGTTCACGGTCACCTCGCCGCCCGGCCCGACCTGATCGGCACTCAGCCGCGCGTCTTCCAGCTCGAAGGTCGTGTACGAGAGCCCGAAGCCGAAGGGGAAGAGGGGCGTCAGGCCGTGCCGGTCCACGTGGCGGTAGCCGATGGAGAGCCCCTCCCGGTACTCGACGTGTCCGTTCTCGCCGGGGTACTGCACGTCGGGCGTCTCGGGGTGGGTGGGGTCGTCCGAGAGCCGCGCGGGAAAGGTCTGCGGCAATCTCCCGCCGGGGTCGGTGTGGCCCAGCAGCACGTCCGCGAAGGCGTGCCCGGCCTCCTGTCCCGGGAACCAGCCCTGCAAGAGGGCGGGCACCTCGCCCAGCCACGGCATCAGCACCGGGCCGCCCGTCTGGAGCAGGACGACCGTGCGCGGGTTGGCGGCCACCACGGCGCGGACGAGTTCGTCCTGGCGGCCGGGCAGGTCCAGGCCCCAGCGGTCCACCCCCTCCGTCTCCCAGTCGCCGTTCGTCCCGACGCACACCACCGCGTAATCCGCCTCGCGCGCCGCGAGCACCGCCTCCTCCAGCGCCGTGGGGGAGAGGGGCGCCCGGAAGCCCAGCCGTACCGCGTTCAGGGGCACGAAGCCGCCCCCGCGCGGCTCGAACTCGACCGTGGCCGCGTGCTCCCCGGCAGCGAGGAAAACGCTCCTGCGCCGTTCGGCGCTGCCCATCCCGAAGTAGGTGTCGCCCGGCTGCCAGTCCGTCCGGTTGTCGAGCACCTCCTGCCCGTCCACGAGGAGTCGGCTCAGCCCCGCGCTCGCCAGGCTCAGCTCGTACTCGCCGCCCTGCGGAACGGGCAGGGTCAGGCTCAGCCGGGCGCGGAAGGACGTGGGGTCCACGCCCTCCGGGAAGGAGAACCACATGACCTCGCCCCCCCGGCGTTTCTCGGTCGCCACGGGCTCGCCGCTCTCGCCGAAGTACTCGATGTGCAGGGGAACGTCCGGCGTGGGCAGGAAGCGGTCGTTGTCACAGCCGACGGCGTGGGTGACGTTCTCCTCGCCCAGCGCCGCGCGCAGCCCCTCCAGCGGGGAGACGCGGCGGTGGGCGTTCATCTGCGCGCTGCCGCCGCCCATGACCTGCCCGGTCGCCGCGTTCGGCCCGATGACGGCGACTCTGGCCTTTGCGGGAAGAGGCAGTAACCCGCCCTCGTTCTTGAGGAGCACCGTCCCCTCGGCCCCGGCGCGGCGGATCAGGGCGCGGGTGTCCGTATATTCCTCGTCACGCTCGGCCTCGTCGCACACGTCGCGGGGCTGGTCGAAGGTCCCGGTGCGCTCGATCAGGCGCAGCACGTTGCGGGCGGCCTCCCGGACGGCCTGCCGGGTCGCCTCGTCGTTCTGCGCTTCCTCCAGCAGCGCCCCCCTGGCCCTCGCCGGGCCGGGCATCTCCAGGTCGAGGCCCGCCCGCACGCTCTCGCCCGCCGAATGGGTGCCGCCCCAGTCGCTCATCACCAGGCCGTCGAAGCCCCACTCGCCGCGCAGGATGCCATTGATCAGACGGGGATTCTCGCTGCAATAGGTGCCGTCCAGCCGGTTGTACCCGGTCATGATCGCCCACGCGCCACCCCGCCTGACCGTCATCTCGAAGGGCAGCAGGTACAGCTCGCGCAGCGCCCGCTCGGGGATGTCCGAACTGATCGTGTTGCGCTGGTACTCCGACTCGTTGCCGACGTAGTGCTTGACGGTGGCGGCCACGCCCCCCGACTGGAGGCCCTGCACGTAGGCGGTCCCCAGGCTCCCGGTCAGGAAGGGGTCTTCGGAGTAGCTCTCGAAGTTGCGCCCGTTCAGCGTCGAGCGGAAGAGGTTCATGGTGGGGGCGAGCAGCACCCCCGCGCCCTTGTCCCGCACCTCCCGGGCGAGGTGGACGCCGACCTCGCGCAGCAATTCGACGTTCCAAGTGCTGCCCAGGGCGATGCCCACCGGGAAGGCCGCCGTCTTCCTGCCGCCGACGAGGGGACCGCCGCCGCGCGCCCCGGCGGGGCCGTCGGTGACCTTCAAGGAGGGGACGTTCAGGCGCGGGACAGGGACGGTGCGCCAGAAGTCGGCTCCGGCCAGCAGCGAGACCTGCTCCTCCAGGGTCATCCCGTCGAGCAGGGAGTCGAGATCGGTCGTTCGCTGGTCGGCCTTCGTCATGGAAAAACCTCTGAAGAAAGGGAGAAAGGGGGAGAGGGGGCGCAGAAGCCTACCCCTCCTCCCCCCGGGCCAGCCTGCCGTACCACTCGCCGCTGGCCTTCACGGTGCGCCGCCCGGTGCCGTAGTCCACCCGCACCAGCCCGAAGCGTTTGCTGTATCCCTCGGCCCACTCGAAGTTGTCGAGCAGGCTCCAGGCGAAGTAGCCCTTCAGGGGAACGCCTGCCCGAATCGCGTCCCGGCAGGCGGCGAGGTGGCGCTCAATGTAGCGGCGGCGGGCCTCGTCGTGAATTTGGCCGTCCGGCGTGGGGCGGTCGTCATAGGCCGCGCCGTTCTCGGTGACGTACAGCACGGGCGGGGCGTAGTCCTGGTGGACCCGCACCAGAATCTCGCGCAGGCCGTCCGGGTACACCTCCCAGTCGAAGGCCGTGTATTCCCCCTCCGGGCGAAGCTGGCGCGTGTCCATGAGACCGCGCTCGCCGGGCGCGTGCTCCACCACGCTGCGCTGGTAGTAGTTCACGCCGAGAAAGTCGGTCCGCGCGGCGATGGTTTCCAGGTCACCCGGCTGGATCGCTTCCTCGAAGGCCGGGGCGTGCGGGCGGTACAGGTCCAGCATGTCCGCCGGATACCCCCGCCCGTACACCGGGTCGAGAAACCAGCGGTTGAGGAACCCGTCCCCGCGCCGGGCGGCGGCCACGTCCTCGGGCCGGTCGGTAGCGGGCTGCTGTGGCCCCAGGATCAGGGTGATGCCCACCCGGGCGTCCGGCACCCGCGCCCGGACCCTCTCCACCGCCAGCCCGTGCGACAGCAGCAGGTGGTGGGAGGCGAGCAGGCCCGTCGCCAGGTCCTGCCCCCCCGGCGCGTGGATGCCCACCACATTTCCCAGAAAGGCCGCGCACCACGGCTCGTTGTGGGTGATCCAGCCCCTTACCCGGTCGCCGAGCCGACCCGCCACCGCGTCCGCGTACTCGGCGAAGGCGTACGCCGTGTTGCGGTTCGCCCACCCGCCCGCGTCCTGCAACACCTGCGGCAGGTCCCAGTGGTACAGCGTCACGTACGGGTCCACGCCCCGCGCGAGCAGCCCGTCGGTGAGGCGGTCGTAGAAGTCGAGTCCCCGGGCGTTCACCTCGCCCCGCCCGCCCGGCACCACGCGCGGCCACGCGACCGAGAAGCGGTAGGCGTTCAGCCCCAGCGCCCGCATCAGCCCCAGGTCTTCCTCCCAGCGGTGGTAGTGGTCGCAGGCCACGTCGCCGTTCTCGCCCGCCTTGACCTTGCCCGGCGTGTGGCTGAAGGTGTCCCAGATGCTCGGGCTGCGCCCGTCCTCGGCCACCGCCCCCTCGATCTGGTAGGCGGCGGTCGCCGTGCCCCAGGCGAAGTCGGCGGGGAAGTCGGTCTTACGGAGGCTCTGGGTCTCGCTCACGGTCACGCGGTCACCTCGGGTTGGGCTGGGGGCTGGGGGTGGAGGGGAGGCTGGGCGGCCAGTACGGGGTCGTGCAGGATGCAGCGCGCCTGGTGGCCGGGGCCCACGTCGTACATCTTCGGCAGGCCCTCGCGGCACACGGGCCGGGCGTGTGGGCACCTCGGCTCGAAGGGGCAGCCGGGCGGCAGGTTCGTCAGGTCGGGGACCTCTCCCCGCGCCTCGACGCGCTCGGGGTGCAGGCCCTCCTCGGGCTTGGGAGCCGCACTCTTGAGCAGTTGCGTGTACGGCATCTGCGGGTGGTCGATCACCCGCCCCGCCGGACCGACCTCCACGATGTGCCCGGTGTACATCACCGCGATGCGGTCGGCCATGTACCGCGCCCCCGCGAGGTCGTGGGTGATGAACAGCATCGAGAGCCCCTCCTGGTCGCGCAGGTCGAGCAGCAGGTTCATGATGTCGAGGCGGATGGACACGTCGAGCGCCGAGGTCGGCTCGTCCGCGAGGATCAGCTCGGGCCGCGCGGCCAGCGCCCGGGCGATCACCACCCGCTGCCGCTGCCCGCCGCTCAGCTCGTGTGGCTTCTTGACGGCGTAGCTCGCCCCCGGTGAGAGGCCCACCCGGTCGAGGAGGGCGTTGACCTGCTCGCCCACGTCCCGCCCCCGCGCCAGCCCGTGCAGTCTCAGCGGGCGCGACAGGATGTAGCCAATCGTGTGCAGGCCGTTGAGGCTGCCGTAGGGGTCCTGAAAGATCATCTGGACGTGCTTGCGAAATCTCCTCAGCCGCGCGCCGCCCATCCGCAGCGGCACCTCCTCACCGGCCAAGCGCATGGTCCCCGAGGTCGGCTCGTGGAGGTGGCCGATCAGTCGGGCGACCGTGCTCTTGCCCGAGCCCGACTCGCCGACGAGGCCCAGCACCTCGCCGCGCCCGATGGTGAGGTCCACGTGGTTGACGGCGGTGACGCTCTTGCCCGCGCGCCCCACCTTGAAGACCTTGGTGAGGCCGCGCGCCTCCAGGGCCGCCCCGAGGCTCAGGCCCGTGCTAGTCGCTGGCGAGAGCATGGCCCCCCTCCTGTGGTCCCGTCTCCTTCACGGCGGGCGAGTGCAGGAAGCACGCGACCCGGTGCCCGGCCTCCACCTCGACGCTCGCGGGCTTGTGAACGTCGCAGGTCCCCGGCATCCGCGACGGGCAGCGGTCGTAGAAGGGGCAGCCCGTCAGCTCCAGATTCAGCGGCGGCGGGCGCCCGGGAATCCCCTCGCGCCGCTCGCGCTCGCCGGAGAGCGGCGGGAAGGCCGTCATCAGCCGCCGGGTGTACGGGTGCTTGGGCTGGCGGTAGATGTCGGCGGCGGGCGCCTCCTCCACGATCTCGCCCGCGTACATGATGGCGATGCGGTCGCTCATCTCGACGAGCAGCGAGAGGTCGTGGGTGATGAAGATGATGGCGATGCCGAGTTCCCGGCGCACCTCGTCGATCTCCTGCAAGATCTGCCGCTGCACCACCACGTCCAGCGCGGTCGTCGGCTCGTCCATCACGACGAGTTTCGGCTCCAGGGCGAGCGCGATGGCGATGACCACCCGCTGCTTCATCCCGCCCGAGAGCTGGTGCGGGTAGGCGTCGAGGTAACTCTCGCGGATGCCGACGAGGCGGAAGAGTTCCTTGGCCCGCGCCTCCAGTTTTCCCTTGTCCTTGACCCCGTGCGCCTGCATCGCGTCGTAGACCTGCTCCCGAATCTTGATGACCGGGTTGAGGATATTCATGCTGGCCTGGAAGACGAGGGAATAGTCCTTCCAGCGCACCCGGCGCAATTCCTCGGGACTCAGCGCGAGGAGGTCCTTGCCGTCCAGCACCGCCTCACCGCCGAACACCGCGCCGGGTGGGTCGAGCAAGCGGGTCGCCGCGAAGGCCAGCGTGGACTTGCCGCAGCCCGACTCACCCGCGAGGCCGACAAATTCGCCGCGCTTCACGTCCAGGCTCACGTCGCGCACGGCCCGCACCGGCCCGAGAGGGGTGACGTACCCCGCGTCGAGGTGCCGGATGGAGAGCAGGGTGTCGGCGGACGGCGGGGCCGCGACCTTCGGGCCCTTCCCACGCCTCAGGACCTTCGTCGCCTTGTTCGCGTGGTTGGCCTTGGGGTTGGTGATCTCGTCGATGCCGAAGTTCAGCAGCGCGCAGGCGGTCCCGAGCAGAGCGATCCCCAGCCCCGGCCACGCGAACCACCACCACGCCCCCTGGAGGAGGGCGCCCCGGGCCTGTGCCCAGTACAGCATGGTGCCCCAGGTGATCTTGCCCACGTCGCCCACGCCGATAAAGGAGAGCGACGCCTCGGCGAGGATGGCGTACAGCGCGGTGGAAAAGAAGTTCGCCATGATGAGGCCCGCGAGGTTGGGCAGCATCTCCGCGAAGATGATCCGCCCCGGCCCCTCCCCGGTGGCGACGGCGGCCTGCACGAAGTCGCGCCCCCGCAGCGCCAGCGCCTGCCCGCGCAGCACCCGCGCCCCGAAGGCCCAGCCCGTCAGCGAGATCACCAGGATGATCGGCCACACCCCGCCGCCGCGCAGGAACGCCCCCGCCACGATCAATAGGGGCAGCCCCGGCAGCACCAGAAAGACGTTGACGACCGTGTTGATGATCTCGTCGGTGCGCCCCCCGAAGTAGGCGGCGGCGATGCCCAGGGTCGTGCCGATGGCGGTTGCCACCAGCCCGGAGGCGAAGCCGATCAGCAGCGTGAGCCTCGCCCCGTACAGCAGTTGCGCCAGGATGTCCTGCCCGAGCGCGGTCGTGCCCAGCGGGTGCGCCGCCGAGGGTTTGAGCCACGTCCCGAACTCCAGCGAGGTCGGGTCGTAGGGGGTGAGCAGCGGGGCGAAGAGGCCCATCAGCAGCAGCAGCAGCAGGATGGCCGCCCCCGCGGCGGCGCGCGGCGAGCGCAGCACGAAGCGCAGGCCACGCGGATTGAACCGCGGCCTGGGCGTGCGGTTGACGGGGATGACGGTCACGTGATCCTCCCGTCCCGCACGCGCGGGTCGAGCACCGCGTACAGCGCGTCCACGATGAAGTTGGCGATGAGGACCGCCAGCGCGATGAAGAGGAAGATCGCCTGCATCAGCGGGTAGTCGAGTCCCACGACTGCCTGGTACAGGTACAGCCCCAGGCCGGGGTACGAGAACACCGTCTCGGTGAGGATCGAGCCGCCCACCACGAACCCCAGCGCGATGCCGAAGGCGGTGAAGGAGGGCAGCAGCGCGTTTCTCAGGATGTAGCGGTTCAGGATGCGGCCGTCGGATAAGCCCTTGGCCCGCGCGAAGGCGAGGTAATCCTCCCCCATCACGTTCATGACGTTGTTGCGCATGGTGATCAGCCAGCCGCCCGCCGACGTGACGATGATGGTCAGCGCGGGCAACACGGCGTGCCGCAGCATGGACAACCACCACTCCGGGCTGAAGGGGGTCAGGAAGGGGTCGAGGTTGCCGCTGAGGGGAAAGATGCTCTGCCGGTACGCGAGGAAATACAGCAGCAGCAGCGCGAACCAGAAGTACGGCATGGAGTTCAGAAAGAGGGCGACCGGCGGCAGGGCGTCGGCCACCCGGCCCCCGCGCCGCCACGCGGAATACAGCCCGAAGGCGCTGCCGAGCAGGAACGACAGGATGGTCGTCACGCCGATGAGGCCGATGGTCCACGGCGCCGCCTGCGCGATGATGTCGCTCACCGGGGTCGGAAACTGCCCGATGGAGCGCCCGAAGTCGCCGCGCAGCAGCCGCCCGAGGTACTGGAAATACTGCTCGATCAATGTGCCCTGGTTGTCGAGGCCGTAAGCCTTCGTGAGCGCCGTGACCGCCTGCGGGTCGAGGCGGCCCTGGTACTTGGCGATCATCGCGCCGATGGGGTCGCCCGGCACGAGCCGGGGCAGGATGAAGTTGAGGGTCACCGCCACCCACAGGGTGAACAGCAAGACGCCGAACTTGCGCAGGAGGTAGGGCATGGGGCCTCCTCAACATGGGGGGCGGGACGGGAGTGGTCCCAGTCCCACCCGGGAGAATGCAGGGCGCGGCGAGGCTTATTCAGGGAGAGGTGGTCTTTCTACCACTCCCCCTTGAGGGGGGAGGTTGGGACTTGTAGAGCTCCGCAGGAGAGGGGGTGAATGGGCACGACCTGTAGCGCCGTGAGAAGAAGTGGCAGGCCGTCTTGCGGAAGCCTCCGCCGCCCCGTCGCCCCCTCACCCCGGCCCTCTCCCGCAAGGGGAGAGGGAGAAACTGCGGCTCACCCCCTCGCCCCCTCAACCCGCCGGGACGCGCCTCACTTGGGCTTGACGTTGAGGTACATCAGGCGCGCGCCGGGCACGTCGTCGGGGCTGCCGTCGTTGTAGGGGTTTTGCGCGGTCGGGAAGTTCGTGAACTTGCTGGTGTTGTACAGCGAGAACTGCGCGCGGTCGGTCAGCGGCACCCACGGCATGTCCCGCGCCACGGTCGAGATCATGGTGGAGACGGCCTGCTTCTGCGCGGCGGGGTCGCTGGTGGAGCGGAAGGCGGCGATGGCCTTGGTGAGGTTCGGGTTGGTGTAGCGCGACAGGTTCGAGGGGGCCGTCTTGCCGACCGCCGCGCTGAGTTCGGGCGAGAACGACGAGTAGAACAGGTAGTACGGCGAAGGGCCGTTGCCCCAGCCCCAACTGATGCCCATGTCGTAGGTCGCGGTCTGGAGCCCGCCCGAGTAGCTGCTCCACGTCTGCTGGTCGATGCTGGTGTTGAGGCCGACCCGCTTGAGGTTGTCGCCCACGACCTGCGCCATCGTGATGAAGTCGGTCCAGCCCGCGCCCACCAGAATCTTGAAGGCCGGGAGGGGCTGGCCGTCCTTGCCCAGCCGCACGCCCTGCGCGTTCTTCTTGTACCCGGCGGCGGTCAGGGCCGCGTCGGCGGCGGCGGTGTCGTACTTGGGGGCCATGCCCTTCATGGAGGCGGGCAGCCACTGGGCCTGCTGGGCGGGAATCACCGCGCTCGCCGGGGCGGCGTTCAGCACGCCCGAGTAGGCCTTTTGCGCCACGTCCTTGGTGTTGATCGCCGTCGCCAGGGCGCGGCGGAAGGCGGGGTCGGAAAAGGGCGCCTTGGTCGTGTTGAAGTACAGGAAGTTGGAGTTGTTGGTCGGCCACCAGTAGCTGAAGTTCGGGCCCTTCTGGGCGTAACCCCCCTTGGGGTCGGGAATCCCGACGTAGCCATAGTCGGCCTCGCCCTTGAGGAGTTGCAGCAGCGCGGCGTCGTTGCCGTTCGTCGCGCGCCACACCACCGCGTCCACGTAGGGCTGGCCCTTGATCCAGTAGTTGGGATTTTTCAGCACCCGCACGGCCTGCTGGCTGTAGGCGTCGAAGGTAAAGGGTCCGGTGCCGACCGGCTTGGCGTTCGTGTAGGTCAGCGGGTCCGTGACGCTGCTCCACAGGTGCTGGGGCACGATGGGCGTCAGCGCCAGGTAGAAAAAGATCGGCGTGTTCGCCCGGTTGAAGGTGAAGGTGACGGTGTTGCCGCTCGATTTCACGCCCGCCAGCCCGTTTTTCCACAGCCCGCTGAGGTCGAGCGCCGGGTACTGCTTGAGGTAGTTGAAGGTAAAGGCCACGTCGGCCGCCGTGAACGCCTGGCCGTCGTGCCACTTCACGCCGGGCCGGGTCGTGACCGTCAGGGTCTTGTTGTCGGGGCTCCAGGCGTACTTCGTCCCCAGGACGTTGGTGACCTTGCCGTTCAGGCCGTTGACGTAAAACAGCGTCTCGTAGATCGCCGAGTTCGTCGCCTGGAGGTGCTGGTCCCCCGGCGAGAAGGGGTTGAGGTTCTGCGCGCCCCACTGCGCGGCGCGCACGACCGTGAAGGTGGTCTTCGGTTGCTGGGCGAGGGCAGAGGCCCCGAGGGCGGCGGTGAGCAGGGCGAGGGGGGCGGCGAGGCGGGACAGTGGGTTCATGCGGGACCTCGGGCAGTCTCCGGCGCGGGGCCGGGCGAGAGGGGCGGGGTGGGTGAGGGTCAGCGGGACGGGGAGGGCGGTGGCCCGGTGGAGTCGCGCACGATCAGGGTGGTGGGAAAGAGAGGGGGCGGCGCGGGCGACACGCCGCGCACGAGGTCGAGCAGCATCCGCACGGCGGCCCCGCCCATCTCGGGAAGCGGCTGGCGCACGGTGGTCAGGGGCGGGCGGCCCCGCGCGGCGGCCCCCACGTCGTCGTAGCCCACGACCGACAGCTCCCCGGGCACGCGCACCCCGCAACCCTCGGCGGCGCGCAGCACTCCCAGGGCCGCCGAGTCGTTGGCCGCGAAGATGGCGGTGGGCGGCTCGGGCAGGCGCAGCAGCTCGTGGGCGGCGCGCTCCCCGCCCGCCTCGGTGAAGTCCCCGGCGGCCACGTACGGGGGGGAGAGGTCCACGCCCCCCTCCCGCAGCCCGTCGCGCAGGCCGCGTTCGCGCGCCCGGGATTCCTCGCGGTGGACCCGGGAAGTCTCCGGCCCCCGGATGTACGCCACCCGGCGGTGGCCCAGCGCCAGCAGGTGCCGGGCCACGAGGAGGCCGCCGTGCGCGTTGTCGCCCCGCACGCTGTAGGGACTCAGGGACCCAGCGGTGACCACCGGCACGGCCCCCTCGAACATCTGGTGCTCGTCCCCGCTGGGCAGGATCAGGAGCACCCCGTCGGCGAGGGTGCGCAGCAGGGCCGCCCGCTCGCGCTCCAGGCTCACCCGCCCCGAGGTGGTGAACACCGCCAGATTCATGCCCGCATCCTCGGCGGCGCCCAGTGCCCCGTGGAGCAGCTCGGTCACGTAGGGCACCCCGTAGCGCGGGGCCAGCACGCCGATCAGGTTGCTGCGCCGCCCCGCCAGCCGTCGCGCCGCCGGATTCGCCACGTACCCGGTCTGCTCGACGGCCCGTAGCACCCGCTGCCGCGTTGCCTCGCTCATGCCGGGCTTGCCGTTGATGACGTTCGAGGCCGTCATCTTCGATACGCCCGCCAGACGCGCGACATCCGCCAGGGTGGCCGGGGTCGGCGGCGGGGAGAGGGGCGGCGGCGACAAGAGGTCCGTCATGGGCGCTCCGGGGTGGAAAGCAGGACCCAGCCAGCGGGACGAAGGGGGCGGAGGACAGGACTCGCCGACAGCCTCGTGCTTAATTAAACTTTACTTTAGCGATAAAGTAGGCTTTTCCCGGGGGCGTGTCAAGGTGCCCCACCTGAGCGGACCCGGCGCACAATGGGCGGTGTGACCCACCCCAGCCTGCAAACCCCCCTCGACGAGGTGCGGCACGCCTTCGCCGCACGACAGGACGTGGCGCGCGTCTTCGCCCGCTGCCTGCCGAACACCCTGGAGACCACCGTGCGGCCGCGCGGGGACGGCACGACCTTCGTGGTCACGGGCGACATCCCCGCGATGTGGCTGCGCGACTCGGCGGCGCAGGTGTGGCCGTATCTGGAATGGTGCGCGGGGGACGCGGAGGTGCGCGCCCTGCTGGGCGGCGTGATCCTCCGGCAGGCGCGGCACCTCCTCGCCGACCCCTACGCCAACGCCTTCAACGCCGAGCCGGACGGCGCGGGCCACGCGGGAGACGAACCCACCCGCCATCCCCTCGTGTGGGAGCGCAAGTTCGAGCTGGACTCGCTGTGCTATCCCCTGCGTCTCGCGCACCGTTACTGGCGGGTGACGGGCGACGCGGGGCCCCTCACGGGGGAGTTTGAGGCCGCCGCCCACGCCGCCCTGGACGTGATGCGCACCGAGCAGCACCACGCCGAACGCAGCCGCTACACCTTCTTCCGCCCGGGCGACGTGGCCCCCACCGACAACCTGCCGAATGGGGGGGAGGGAAATCCAGTGGGCTACACCGGCATGGTCTGGTCCGCCTTCCGTCCCAGCGACGACGCCTGCGAGCGCAATTACCACGTCCCCGGCAACATGATGGCGGTCGTGGAGTTGCGTCACCTCGCCGAGATCGCGCGGGAGGTGTGGGGGGACGAGACCTTCGCGGGCGAGGCGCTGGCCCTGGCGGGCGAGATCGAGCGCGGCATCGAGACCCACGCGGTCGTCGAGCACCCCACCTTCGGGCGGGTGTATGCCTACGAGACCGACGGGCTGGGGAATCACGTCCTGATGGACGACGCCAACGTGCCGAGCCTGCTCTCGGTCCCCTACCTGGGCTACCGCCCGGCGGAGGACGAGACGTACCGCCACACCCGCGCCTTCGTGTTGAGCCCGGACAACCCGTATTTCTACCGGGGAACGTTCGCGGAAGGGATCGGCAGCCCGCACACGCCCGCGCCGCACGTCTGGCCCATCGCGCTTGCCATGCGGGGGCTGACCGCCACCGACGCGGGCGAGCGGGACGCCATGCTGGACACCCTCGTCGGGACAACGGCGGGCACGGACCTGATGCACGAGAGCTTCCACCCGGACGACCCGGCGGTCTTCACCCGCGAGTGGTTCGGCTGGGCCAACAGCCTCTTCAGCGAGCTGGTGCTGCGCCGCCTGGAGGACGGACGGCCCGCCTCAGCGCCCACCCGCGAGCCTTGACACGGCGGCCCGCAGGCTCGCGGGTTGGAAGCCGAAGGTGTTCAGGGCGGGCAGCGGCACCCCGCCGCTCAGCTCCGGGTTCCAGAGGTTGACGTGCAGGGCGCGCGGGTGAGCGGCGAGCCCGCGGGCCAACTCCACCTCGGCGCCCAGCGCGACCCGGCGGGCGGTGAAGAGGACGGCGGCGCTGAAGTCTGAGGCGTCTCCGCCCACGTCCAGCCCCGCCGCACCGTAGGGCACGACCTCACACGCCGGGAAATGCTCACGGAGCAGCGCAGTCAACTCCGGCGCGAGCGGCACCCGGTCGCTCGCGGCCCCGCCGTCGGAGAACTCGGGCACGAGGGCGAGGAGGCGCTGCTCCCGCGCGAGGGGGAGCGGGACCTCACCCCGCACCCGCACGGCGGCACGCGCGGCGTCCTCGATGTCGCGCCACACGCTTTCGTCTCCCAGCAAGCCCTCCAGCGCGCGGGGGTCGGGCTCGGGAAAGGGGAAGCGGGCGAGGGCCGCGCGCCAGCGCCGCAGGCTGCGGGCCACTGCCTCGTCCCCCGGCGGCGCGGCGGCGAAGTCGCGCACCACGGGCTCCTGCCCCGCGAGGTCGGGAGTAAAAATCAGCGCGTGGTCGGCCCCGGCCTCGATGCTCAAACGGGCCGACTCGGCCTGAGGGTAGAGGTCCAGCAGGGCGCCCATGTGCAGGGCGTCGGTGTACACCAGCCCGCCAAAGCCCAGCCGGGAACGCAGGTCGCCCAGGATGCGCGTGCTGACCGTGGCGGGCTCGGGCGCAATGCGCGGCAGCAGCAGGTGGGCCGTCATGATGGTCTGAAGCCCGTCTTGAATGGCCGCCCGGAACGGCGCGAGTTCCACCGCGTCGAGGCTGGCCTGAGTGCGGTCCAGCGTCGGCAGGGCGAGATGCGAGTCCACGTCGGCGTCGCCGTGGCCGGGGTAGTGCTTGGCGACCGCCATCACCCCCGCCGCGTGGTGCCCGCGCAGGAACGCGAGGCCGTGGCGGGTCACGACCTCCGGCGCCGTCCCGAACGCCCGCTCCCCGATCACCGGGTTGAGCGGATTGGTGTTCACGTCGAGCAGCGGCGCGAAGTTGACGTTGATGCCCAGGGCCCGCAGCCCCCGGGCCATGCCGTGCGAGATGCGCCCCGTCCGCCCCGGGTCGTCCCCCTCGCCCAGCACGCGCCCGCCCGGCGAGACGGGCAGCCCCGGCAGCCGCACGACCGACCCGCCCTCCTGGTCGATGCTCACGAGCAGGTCCGGGCCCAGTACCCCGCGCAGGTCGGTCACCAGCCGCGCCACGTCCTCCAGCCGCGTGAGGCTCCCGCGAAAGAGGCACACGCCGCCGACCGGGTGCCGCTCGAAAAACCGCCGCTCCGCCGGGCCGAGGGGGTGCATGGGCAGGCTGACCGTGAGCAGCTTGCGGGGGTCGGACGCGGTGGGGGCTGTCATGTCCGCAGGGTGACGCATAAGTCGGTGGGGCGGCAACCGGGCACACGACGGTCTCTGTCCCCACCAACAGCCTGAGGACGCTACCCCCGGGGGCGGGTTTCCCCGAGGTCCTGGCCCAACCCCGACGGCGAGCCACGACCTTGACAGCTCCCTTCCTTTATGTAACAGTTGCGGTGTCATGAATTTCGACAGCCGACTCTCCGGCGTGCTCCATCTGCTGCTGCATCTGATGGAGTCCCGGCAGGCCATTCCCTCCGGGCGCCTCGCCACCGCCCTGAACAGCAACCCCGTGGTGGTCCGCCGCACGATGGCCGGGTTGCGGGACGCGGGCCTCGTCACCTCCGAAAAGGGGCACGGCGGCGGCTGGCGCCTGGCCTGCGACCCGGCCCGGACGACCCTGCTGGACGTGTACCGGGCCCTGGGCTCGCCCACCCTGTTCGCCGTCGGCAACCGCTCGCAGAGCCCGACCTGCCTGATCGAGCAGGCCGTCAACGCGGCCCTGGACGACACCTTGCGGGAGGCCGGGACCCTGATCACCGCGCGGCTCCAGACCCTGACGCTGGCGGCCCTGGCGAGCGACTTCCAGTCCCGCCGTCAATTGTCCCTCTGTGCTCCCCAGGAGAACACCCATGCTGTATGACGCTCTGGTGATCGGTGGCAGCTACGCCGGGCTGTCCGGCGCGATGCAAGTCGCCCGCAGTGGCCGCCCCGTCTGCGTCCTCGACGGCGGGAGGCCCCGCAACCGCTTCGCCGCCCACTCGCACGGCTTTTTCGGTCAGGACGGGCAGGCCCCCCTCCAGATGATCGCCCGTGCCCGCGCCGACCTCGCGGCCTACCCCAACGTGACCCTGCTGGACACCCTGGCGACCCGTGCCCGCCGTGACGGGGACGCTTTTTCCGTCACCCTCGCCTCCGGGGGGACCCTCCGCGCCCGGAAACTGCTGCTGGCCTACGGGGTCGTGGACCTGTTGCCCGACCTGCCGGGCGTGGCCGAGCGCTGGGGACAGACCGTGCTGCACTGCCCGTACTGCCACGGCTACGAGGTCCGGGGCCGAAGGCTGGGCGTGCTGGGCGTGCTGCCGCAGTCCACCCACCAGGCGCTGCTGATCTCGGACTGGGGCCCCGTCAACTTCTTCCTGAACGGCGGGCCCCCGCCGGATGCCGTGACGCTGGCGAAGTTCGCCCAACGCGGGATCACGGTCGAGCCCGCGCCGATCCTGGGGCTGGAGGGTGAGGCCCCGGCGCTGGAGGGCGTGCGGCTCACGGACGGTCGCCTCGTCCCCGTGGGCGCCCTGTTTCTGGCGTCACGCGTCCGTCCGGCCAGTGACCTCGCCGAGCAACTGGGCTGCGCCCCCGTGGACGGCCCGCAGGGACCGCTGATCCAGACGGACGCGGGCAAGCAGACCAGCGTGCCGGGCGTGTACGCGGCGGGCGACCTCACGCCGGGCATCGGCAACGCCTCGATGGCCGCCGCCGACGGGGTGTTCGCCGGAGCCTCGCTGCACCAGTCCCTGATCTTCGGGCCGCTCTCGGCGCCGGAGCGGGTGGCCTCGGACTGATCTCAAACCGCAGAACTGTTGCCCCCTCGGGACGCGACTCGGGCCGCGTTCGGCGCCCCGCCGCGTCCTTTCCCCTTGACCCTCTGGAGGACCCAAGATGAACGAGCAAACAGGCGACCCCTCCCTCCCGTCCACCGCCCAGGCGTACTGGGAGCAGCGGTACCAGGACCACCCCCGGCCCTGGACCGGACGACCCAACGCCATCCTGGCGCGGTGGGTGGAAGCGCTGACGCCGGGCACCGCCCTCGACCTGGGGTGCAGCGAAGGCAACAGCGCCGTGTGGCTGGCCGGGCGGGGCTGGCAGGTGACCGGCGTGGACATCTCGGCCACGGCCCTGGAACGCGCCGCCCGGCACGCCGCCGACGCGGGGGTGGGCGCCCGCACCCACTTCGAGCAGCACGATCTGGAAGTGAGCTTCCCGGCGGGGCAGTTCGGTCTGGTCTACGCGCTCTACCTGCAATCGCCCGTCGCGTTTCCCCGGGACGCGGTGCTGCGGCGGGCCGCCGACGCCGTGGCCCCCGGTGGGCTGCTGCTGGTGATCGAGCACGCCTCGGCGCCCTCCTGGGTGAGAGAGCCGAAGGTCCAGTACCCGACCGCGCGGGAGGCACTCGACTCCATCGGCCTGGACCTCGCCGGGTGGGACCTTCTCTTTCTGGGGACCCCGGAACGTGCCGTGACCGAAACGACCAGCCCGGACGGTCAGCCGGGCACGATCAGGGACAACATCATCGCGCTTCGGCGGTTGGGGCCCTGACGACGGCGAAGGAGCCCGGCCCCGCCGGAACTCGTCTCGACCAGCGCCCGACGCAGTAGCATCAATCACCCTTATGGCGAGCATCAAGCTGGCATACATCGGCGGGGGCAGCACCCGCGCGCCGGGCACGGTAGCGTCGTTCATCCGGCAATCGGAGAAGTTCGCGGGGTCGGAGATCGTCCTCTTGGACCTCGACGCGGGGCGGCTGGACCTCGTGCGGCGGCTCGCGGAGCGGATGATCGAGGCGTGCGGCGCCGACCTGCGGGTGACGGCGACCACCGACCGCGAGGCCGCGCTTCAGGGCTGCGACGGGGTGCTGTCGAGCTTCCGGCCCGGCGGCTTCGAGGCGCGGGCGCTCGACGAACGGATTCCCCTGTCGCACGGCGCCATCGGGCAGGAGACGCAGGGGGCGGGGGGCTTTTTCATGGCGCTGCGGGCGCTGCACGTCACGCGCGGGCTGGTCTCGGACATGGCGCGGCTGTGCCCGGGGGCGACCCTCTTCAACTACACCAACCCCGTCAACATCGTCGCGCAGGCGGTGGCCGACCACTCGGACGTGCCCGTGATCTCGCTGTGCGAGGGGCCCATCGTGTTCCCGCTCGAACTCGCGGAGATGGCGGGCCTCGACCCGGCGCGGGTGCGGGCCACGATGGTCGGCCTCAACCACGCCTGCTGGAGCGTGGAGGCCAAGTATGACGGAGAACCGCTGCTGCCGCTCCTCGAACGCGCGCTGGAGGAGGGTGTGCCCGACCCCTGGGACCGCCGCCTCCTGCACCTCGCCGTCACGATGGATTCCCTGCCCGCCTCGTACATGAAGTATTACTTCTACGAGGCGGACATGCTCGCCGAGCTGCGCGCCAGGTCCACCACGCGCGCCCAGGACATCCTCGCGGAGGTGCCCGACTACTGGGCGCACTACCGCGAGCAGGTGCAGGCCCCGGAGCCCACCCTCGACCCGGCCCGCTCGCGCGGCGGCATCTTCGAGCTGGAGGTCGCGGTGGACGTGATGGACGCGATGTTCAACGACCGGGGCGAGGTGTGGCCGTGCAACGTGGTGAACGGCGGGGCCATCGCCGACTTCCCGGACGGGCAGGTGGTGGAGGTGCCGTGCCTGGTGGACCGCCGGGGGGCGCGCCCGCTGACCGGCTTCCGGGTGCCGCCCCCCGTGCGCGGGCTGCTGGACGCCCTCGGCGAGTACCAGCAACTCGCGGCGGACGCGGGGTGGCACGGGTCGCGTCAGGACGCCCTGCGCGCCCTCGTCAACAATCCGCTCGTCCGCACGCTGCCCCTCGCCGAGCGGCTGTACGACGACCTCGCGCGGGCACACCGCCCGTACCTGCCGGAGCGGCTGTGGTGAAGGTGGAGGTGCTGGAGAATGCAGACGCCCTCGCCCGCCGTGCCGCCGACCTCATCGGGGACGCGGTGCGGGCCAATCCGGCGCTCTCGGTCCTCGTCGCCACCGGCAACACCCCGATGGCGACGTACGCGGAGCTGGCCCGGCGGGGGCTGGACGCTGCACGCCTGACCGCCGTGCAGCTCGACGAGTACCTCGGCGTAGGCGAGGACGACCCGCGCTCGCTGTGGGGATGGATGCGCCGCGCCTTCGTGGAGCCGCTGGGGGTGCGGAAGGTCGTCCGGCTGGGAGGCGGAATCTTCGACCCCGACACGGCCTGCCGCCGCTACGGGGCGGAAGTCTCGGCCCTCGGCGGGATCGACCTCGCGGTCCTGGGGCTCGGGCCGAACGGGCACCTGGGCTTCAACGAGCCGCCGTGCGGGCGGGGCGCGCCGACGCGGGTGGTGACGCTGACGCCCGAGAGCCTGGCGAGCAACGCCGGGTACTGGGAGGGGCGGGCGGTGCCCCGGCGGGCCCTGACGGCGGGGATGGACGTGATCCTGTCCGCGCGCCAGCTTCTGCTCCTCGTGAGCGGCGAGCACAAACGGGACATCCTCGCCCGCACCTTGAAGGAGCCGCCCACGCCCGGGGTGCCCGCCTCGTGGCTCCAGGGGACGCGGGCGACGGTCCTGGCCGACCGCGCCGCGTGGACCGGGACGGCCCCCGCGTGAGCGCCCCCGGGCTCGTCCTGGGCATCGACGCGGGCAACACCAAGACGGTCGCGCTCGTGGCGGACGCCGCCGGGCGCGTCCTGGGGTGGGGGCGCGGGGGGCGGGGCAACATCTACGTCTCCAAACGGGACGCCCTCGCGGCCATCGACCGGGCGGTGCTGGGGGCGCTGGCGATGGCGGGGGCGCGGGCTTCCGATCTGCGCGCCGCCGTCCTGAGCGCGACGGGGGCCGACTGGCCCGAGGACTTCGCGTTGCTGGAGGCCGAACTCACCTCACGCGGCTGGGGCGAGTCCCGCGAGGTGGTCAACGACGCCGTGGGCGCCCTGCACGCCGCCTCGCCGAGCGGCACGGGCGTGATCGTCGCCTGCGGCACGAGCGCGGGCATCGCTGCCGCCGCCCCGGACGGACAGACCTGGCACACGAGCTACTGGCAGGAACCGGAGGGCGCCGAGGAACTCGGGGAAGCGACCCTGCGCGCGGTGTACCGGGCGGAACTGGGCCTCGACCCTCCCACCGCGCTGACGGGGCGGGTGCTGGCCCTCTACCGCATGGGGAGCGTGGAGGCGCTGCTGCACGCCTTCACCCGCAGAGGCCGCCGCCCGCCGGGCCGGGTGGGTCGCCTCGCGCGGGTGCTGCTGGACGCGGCGGACGGGGGAGACGGGACGGCGGCCCGGCTCGTGCGCGAGCACGGCGAGGCCCTGGGCGACTACGCCCTCGTGGCGGCGCGGCGGGTGGGCCTGGGCGGCGCAGACTTCGACCTGTACGCGGCGGGGGGCGTGATGCGCCACCCCTCGCCCCTGCTGCGAGGCGCCCTGCTCGCGCGGGTGCAGCAATGTGAGCCGGGCGTGACCCTGCGCTCTGGAGGCTTCGAGCCGGTCGCGGGCGCCGCCCTGCTCGCCCTGCGCGCGGCCCACGGGGGAGCAGATGACCTCGGTGGGTGGCGCGCCGCCCTGGAGGAGACGTTGCCCCCGGAGACGCTGTTTCGCACCTGAAAGTTCACCTTGAAGGGTACCCAGGAGACCCGATGCCCCTCCCGCTCGCCTTGTCCGGCCTCTACACCTACCCCATCAAGTCGGCGCGCGGCGTGGCGCTGGATCACTCGCGGGTCGATTTGTTCGGGCTCGACCTCGACCGTCGCTGGATGGTCGTGGACGCCTCGGGCCGCCAGGTGACCCAGCGCGACTTCCCGCGCCTGGGCCTCGTCGGGGTGGAGCTGACGCCGGGGGGGCTGCGCGTGACGGCGCCGGGCCTGCCGCCCCTGGACGTGCCGCGCGAGCCGGGCGGGCCGCCACGTCTGGTCCACATCTTCCACCAGGCCGTGCAGGCTCTCGCCGTGGGCGGGGAGGCGGCGGAGTGGTGGAGCGCGTACCTGGGCACGCGGGCGGCCCTGGTCTTCTTCCCGGAGGAGGCCGAGCGGCGCATGAACCCGCGCTTCGGCACGGCGCGCATCGGGTTCGCGGACGGCAACCCCCTCCACCTCGTCCACGAGGCGTCGGTCACGGATCTCAACGCCCGATTGCGCGACCCGGTGACGCCCGAGCGCTTCCGGCCCAACCTCGTCGTGCGCGGCGGTGCCCCCTACGAGGAGGACGGCTGGCGGCGCATCCGAGTCGGGAGCCTGGAATTCGATGTGGTCGAGCCGTGTGCCCGGTGCAGCGTGCTCAACGTCTCGGACGGCCGCATGGGCGCGGAGCCGCTGCGGACCCTGGCGGGCTACCGGCGGCGCGGAAGGCTGGTGGAGTTCGGGCAAAACCTCGTCCACACCGCGCGGGGAGAGGTGGCGCTGGGTGACCCGCTGACCGTGCTGCGGCGGCAAGAGGGGAATTGAGCGCCCGCGCCCGCCGCCTCCGGGAACCTTCACACGGTGGGCGGTCTGACCGTCTGGGGGGGACGGCTCGCCTACGGTGGGCCTCCAGGAGGTTGACTATGAGCAAAACGCTGTTCACGACCCAGGCGACCGCGCACGGGGGCCGCGCCGGATATATCGAGACGCCCGACCACCACCTCGGCGTCAAGCTGAGTGTGCCGCAGGAGATTGGCGGTGACGGCGGGGTGGGCACCAACCCCGAGCAGCTCCTCGCCGCCGGGTACGCCGCGTGCTTCCAGAGCGCCATCGGGGCCATCGCCCGGCGCGAGAAGATTTCCTTCGGCTCCTCGCGCGTGACGGGCGTGGTGGGCCTGATGCGCGACGACCTCGGCTACGTCCTCGACGTGGAGCTGCGGGTCGTGCTGCCCGACCTCACCCGCGAGCGGGCACAGTACATGATCGACGAGGCCCACAAGCTCTGCCCCTTCAGCCGCGCCCTCCAGGGCAACGTGGACGTGCGCCTCGTGCTGGAGGACGAGGGACTGGTGGAGGAGGGACAGGAGCAGCTTCAACAGCAGGCGTAGGCAAGGAGGCCGGGAGCGCGGAGTCCGAGCCCGGGCTCCGCGCCTCCTTGCTCCCCCTCGTCCGGAAGGGTCCGTCGCCGAACTTCCAGAGCCCGGGCTCGGTGTGCCCGACCATGTAAATGGGGTGGACGGCCTGGATGAGGCGGTCGCCCTGCAACGCGGTGAACCGCGTCATGCCCCGGCCCCGGAAGTCGGGCCCCCGCTCAGCCGGAGTAGACCTCGGTCCGCAGCCCCGGGAAGCCCTCCTCCAGCTCGCGCGCCAGTTGCCGCAGCCCCCACAGCTCGGTGCGGCGGTGCCCGAGCGCGACCACACCCAGGCCCAGCGCGCGGGCCGCCTCCTGCGCCGAGGGCCGCAGTTGGCCCGTCAGGTAGACGTTCACCCCCAGCGAATGCGTCAGCCCGAGGAGCCCCGGGTTCATCGCGTTCATCAGCGCCACCCGCACGAAGGATGTGTCCGCCGGTCCCCACGAGCGGTCTTCTCCCCGCAGCTCCTCCGTCAGCGCGCGGTGGAAGGCCCGCCACTCGGGCTCGGGCGGCGTGGCCGTCAACCCCACCGGGCGCTCCTGCCAGAAGAGGGGCCGCACCTCCCGCCACCCCAGCCGCTCCGCGAGGCGCAGGTTGGGCCCGGTCGTCAGTTGCAGGTCGAAGCCGTCGTGCGCGTTCACCACACCGAGGCCGGGCAGGGCGTCTCCCAGCCGCAGCGCCCGGTGGAGAAAAAGGGCGTCGGTTTCCACTCTCCCCGGCAGGTCAGCGGGTTCGAGGGCGAGCCCGAGGGAGGCGACCTCCGGAGACCCGGCCCGGAAGAGAGGACGCGGCTCGTCGAGATGAACGTGCAGCCAGCGGGCCAGATCGTCGAGGCGGGCGCTCACCGGGTCAGCCTGCCGCGCGCGTGGACTGGGCGCCGCGTGGAATCACGCAATGGGGGAGCCTGCCCTCCCCGCGGGGCTCACGGACCTCCGCTATCCCCCGCGAATCGGCCCGGGATGAGAAGAAGGCCCTTTATACTGAGCGCGCCATGAAGCACATCCTTCTCTCCGCCGCGTTGCTGCTGGGGTTCGCCTCCGCCGCACCCCTCACCGTCACCATCCTCCACACCGACGACCTGCACGGCCACGTCGATCCCGTCAAGGTCGGGGAGGGCACCTACGGCGGCTACGCCCGCCAGACCGCGCTCGTCCGGCGGTACGCGGCGCAGGACCCCAATCCCCTCGTGCTCTCGGGCGGCGACACCTTCCAGGGCACCCTGTACTACAACGTCTACCAGGGCCTCGCCGACGTGCTGTTCATGAACTACCAGGGCTATCAGGCGATGGCGGTCGGCAACCACGAGTTCGACAACGGCCCGGAGGCGCTCGCCCGCTTCGCCCAGAAGGCGCAGTTCCCGCTCCTCGCCTCCAACCTCGACCTCACCGCCGAGCCGCTGCTGCGCGATCTCGTCAAGCCCTACGCGGTCCTGAGCGTCGGCGGGCAGAAGGTCGGCGTGATCGGCGCAGTGACGCCCGACCTGCCGCTGATCTCCTCGCCGGGGCCGAACGTCAAGATGGTCGAGCTGGCCCAGGCCCTGAACGCCAGCGTCAAGGCCCTTCAGGACCAGGGGATCGACAAGATCATCCTCGTCTCGCACCTGGGGTACACGCTGGAGCAGGAGGTCGCCAAGACGGTCCCCGGTCTCGACGTGATCGTGGGCGGACACTCCCACACCCTGCTCGGCACCTTCGACAACAAGGACTTCCCGCCGAGCGAGGGGCCGTATCCCACCATCGTCCAGAATCCCGACGGCAACCGCACCCTGCTCGTCGCCGCGTGGGAGTGGGGCAAGGTGCTCGGGCGCCTTCAGGTGACCTTCAACGACGCGGGCGCGGTCGAGAGCTTCCAGGGCAACCCCATCGTCGTGTCCGCCGACCTGCCCGAGGACCCCACCGCCCGGCGGATGATCGACACGCTGAGCGTGCCCATCGCCGCCCTGCGCCGTCAGGTCGTGGGCACCACCGCGAACGGCCTGAACGGCGCCCGCGAGATCGTCCGTCGCCGCGAGAGCACGATGGCGAACGTCCTCGCCGACGCGGCCCTCGACGCGGCGAAGAACGCAGGGGCCACCATCGCCTTCGTGAACGGCGGCGGCGTGCGCTCCAGCATCGACGCGGGTCCGATCACCTTCGAGGAGGCGATCACCGTCCAGCCCTTCGGCAACACGCTGACGGTCCTCGACCTGACGGGCGCGGAAATCAGGCAGGCCCTGGAACACGGGGTCGCCACCTGGAGTGAGAACAAGGGCCAGTTCCTGCACGTCTCGCGCGGCATGAGCTACACCTTCGACCCCACCCGCCCCGCCGGGAGCCGCGTCACCGCCGTCACCGTCGGCGGCCAGCCCCTGGTCGACACCCAGACCTACACGGTCGCCATGAACACCTTCACCGCCAAGGGCGGCGACGGCTTCGACGTGTTCAAGAACGCCACGGGCCGCCGCCTCGACACGGGCACCCTCGACATCGACATCCTGGTGAACTACCTCAAGGCCCGCCCCACCACCGACGCCCAGAACGAGGGCCGCATCGTGATCGTGAACGAGCCGAAGTAAGGCAAATCCAGCAGTGGACGGGACGCGGCGTGGAGGGTGGCCGCGTCCCTCTTATAAGGCATGTGACGGAAGAGAAGCGGTCATCCTGAGCGTGAGCGTTGGGCTCAGCGTGACCGCGTTCCTGCGTGGGGCGTTCTCTAGAGGCCCGACGTTACGCCGTCCCGAACTGTGGCGCCCCCGCCCTGATCCGCAGGACGCTCTGGCGGAAAAACTCCGGGTCGTTCAGGGCGCGGGCGACCGTGTACGCCCCCTGGATCGCGGTGAACAGGTCGTCCCCGGCCGAGGAGGGCAGCCCGAGGAGGACCGTCCTCTGCCGCAGGGCGCCCAGGTAGAGTGCCACCGTCCCCCCGGCCCGCGCCGCCGCCGGGTCGCCCAGGGCGCGCAGCTCGCCCGCCAGCGTGCCGAAGGGGCAGCCGAACTGCGCCGCGCCCCCCGGGTCGGCGAGCAGCCAGTCGAAGTAGGCCTCGAACCACGCGCGGGAGGGCAGCGGCGACATCCGCGCGAGCAGGTCGAGCAACTCGGCCTCGCAGGCGTCGAGTGCGGCCCGCACAAGGTCTTCTCGCGTCTTGAAGTAGTAGTACATGTTCCCCAGGGGGACGCCCGCCTCCTGGGCCACGTCCTTGAGGGTCGTGCCCGCCACGCCGCTTTCCCGGTAGAGCCGCAGCGCCACGGCCACGATCTGCTCCCGTTTGCTCTGCATCCCTCACCCCCCGTCGGGTTCAAGATGCCATGAAGTCCGCCCGCACTTTGCGAGCGTTTCTTGCCTCTACTCTCAGTTGGAAAGCTGACTGAGTGGATCTCCGGGTGTGTGCTGCGGCCCGACCGCGTTCCCTTTCGCCCGTTTTCCCAAGGAGGTTTCCATGTCGCACCACCCCCGCCGCCCGCTTCTGCTCGCCGCCCTCACGACCGCCCTGCTCGGTTCCGCCCTCGCGGGGGGGAGCGCCGGGGCCCAGCAGTCGGGTGACCTCGACATCAACGGCGCCCGCATCCACTACGTCTCGCAGGGCAGCGGCACGCCGATGCTCCTCCTGCACGGCTATCCCCTGAGCGGCGAGCTGTTCTCGCGCAACCGGGATGCGCTGGCCGCCGCCGGGTACCGCGTCATCACCATCGACCACCGGGGGTATGGCCGCAGCACCGCCCCGGCGGACGCACCGGGCAGCCTGGAGACCTACGCGCAGGACGCCCTCGCGGTGATGGACCGCCTGAACGTGCCGAAAGCGATCATCGGCGGCATGAGCATGGGCGGCCCCATCGCCTTCGAGATGTACCGCCGCGCGCCCGACCGTTTCCTGGGCCTGATCCTGATCGACACCATCGCCAACCCGGCGAGCATCGTCGAGCAGAACCTCTGGAAGGGCATGGCGCAGAAGGCGAGCACCTACGGCCCGCAGTCCCTCGCCCCCGAACTCCTCAAGGACATGTTGACGGGCGAGACGCGGGTCCGGCGCATGGCCGACGCCATGTTCCTGACGAACATCGTGGGGCAGGCCAGCGTGGCCGCCGACGTGGCGGGAGCGAATGTGCTCGCCACCCGGCCCGACTCCATCCCGACGCTCAAGACGATCCGGGTGCCCACCCTGATCATCGAGGGGCTGGAGGATACCGTCTACCCGCCCGAGTTCTCGCTGAAGATGCAGCAGAATATCGCGGGCAGCAAGCTCGTGATCATCCCCGGCGCCGCCCACGCCGCGATCTTCGAGAAGGCGGACGCCGCCAACCGGGCGATCCTCGACTGGGCGCGGACGGTTCGCTAAACCTCGGCCTCCACGGCAGGGGGGCGCACGGAACTTCGGCGGTTCCGTGCGCCCCTTTCGTTGTTGCCCTCCTATCAGCCAGCCGCCGCGCGTTTTCGGTGACGGGGAAGACCGCTCCGGGCGCAGAGGCAGGGGGCAGGCCCGCACGCCCGACGCGTCCCGAGTCGGGTTTGTCCGTGGAGGGATGGTTTGTGTCCTCCACCCGTCCACAGGCAGGGGTGACGCCCCCAGATTTTCAATGGATACACACCCGTTTTGTTCCCGTTGAAGCACGACAATAACCGGCCACAATAGGTCTTTGTTCCCCTGATGGCTAGACGGCTAGACGAGTATGTGAAGTTTTACTCTAGATTCTGTACAGGGCAGTAAAGGAATTCGCCCAAATCGGGCGCCCCCGAGTCGCTAGTCTCTGGGAGGTTCCGGGGCATTCGTCCGCCTCCGGCTCTGGCAGCGGGAGGCTCTTTACTCCCCTCCATGAGAATTTTCAGCCTATGTTCTGTTCCCAGGAACATATTCGTCAGGCATTGGTCAGATCCATCCAACCTGTTTCCCGTGGGAGGGGCGTTCTCTTGAAAAAGATCCATCTGAACTCCGGCTCACGCGGGGCGGCCCCCGCCCTGATCGTGATTTCGCATCTGCGCTGGGACTTCGTGTTTCAGCGGCCCCAGCATCTGATGACCCGCGCGGCCCGCACCCGCCGGGTCTTCTACGTGGAAGAGCCCATTTTCGGCGCCGGGCCCGACCGCCTGGAGACGCAGGCCGACCCCAGCGGTGTGACGGTCCTGACCCCGCACGTGGAGGAGGGCCACAGCCCCGCGCAGTCTCAGACCCGCACGGCGCGGCTGCTCGGCGAGTTCGTGCGCGACGAGGGCATGGAGACCTACGACCTGTGGGTCTACACGCCGATGGAGCTGCCGGTCACTTCGGGGCTGCGTCCGCGCGTCACGGTGTACGACTGCATGGACGAACTCGCCAACTTCAGGGGCGCGTCGCCCGAGCTGCGCGAGCGCGAGGCCCAGCTTTTCGCGCAGGCCGATCTGGTGTTCACCGGCGGCCACCGCCTGTACGAGTCCAAGTGCCAGCAGCACGACAGCGCCCACCCCTTCCCGTCGAGCGTGGATGTGCCCCACTTTATGGGCGCGCGGGGGGGCCTGGAGGACGCCGCCGACCAGGAGGGGCTGCCCCGCCCCCGCCTGGGCTTTTACGGGGTGATCGACGAGCGCTTCGACATCGGGCTGATCGGCGAGCTGGCCCGCCGCCGCCCGGAGTGGCAGTTCGTCCTGCTCGGCCCGGTGGTGAAGATCGACCCGGCCGAGCTGCCGCGCGGCGAGAACCTGCACTACCTCGGCATGAAGAAGTACACCGAGCTGCCGACCTACCTCGCCCACTGGGACGTGGCGCTGCTCCCCTTCGCGCTGAACGAGGCGACCGAGTTCATCAGCCCCACCAAGACGCCCGAGTACCTCGCGGCGGGCGTGGCCGTGGTCTCCACCGGCATCCGCGACGTGATCCGGCCCTACGGCGAGCGTGACCTCGTGCGCGTGGCCGACGGGGTGGACGCCTTCGAGGCCGCCTGCGCCGCCGCCCTGGCCGAGGCGGGCACGCCCGCCGCCGAGGAGCGCAGGGAGCGCGCCGACGCCTACCTCGCCACCCTCTCCTGGGACCGCACCTGGGCCGAGATGAGCGCCCTGATCGAGGAGGCCGCCGCCGAGCGCGTGGCCGTCGCCGGGGTGGCCGATGACTGAGCCGACTTCCACCTCCCAGGGTTTCGACTACCTCATCGTGGGGGCGGGCTTCGCGGGCAGCGTCCTCGCCGAGCGGCTGGCGCAGGGTGGCAAGCGCATCTTGATCGTCGACAAGCGGCCACACATCGGCGGCAACGCCTACGACTGCTACAACGACGACGGCATTCTGATCCACCCCTACGGCCCGCACATCTTCCACACCAATTCGCGGGAGGTGATCGACTACCTCTCGCGCTTCACGAAGTGGCGGCCCTACGAGCACCGCGTCCTGGCGAGCGTGGACGGCCAACTCCTGCCCATCCCGATCAACCTCGACACGGTGAACCGGCTCTACGGGCTGAACCTGACCTCCTTCCAGGTCGAGGAGTTCTTCGCCTCGGTGGCCGAGCAGGTGGAGCAGGTGCGGACCTCGGAAGACGTGGTGGTCAGCAAGGTGGGGCGCGACCTCTACAACAAGTTCTTCCGGGGCTACACCCGCAAGCAGTGGGACCTCGACCCCAGCGAACTCGACGCCTCGGTGACGGCGCGGGTGCCGACGCGGACGAACCGCGACGACCGCTACTTCGCCGATACCTATCAGATGATGCCGCTGCACGGCTACACCCGGATGTTCGAGAACATGCTCGCGCACCCGAACATCAAGGTGATGCTGAACACCGACTACCGGGAGATCGCGGACTTCATCCCCTACGGCCACATGATCTACACGGGGCCGGTGGACGCCTTTTTCGACTACTGCTACGGCAAGCTGCCCTACCGCAGCCTGGAGTTCGTCCACGAGACGCACGCCGTAGAGCAGTTCCAGGCGGTCGGCACGGTGAACTACCCCAACGACTACGCCTACACCCGCATCAGCGAGTTCAAGCACATCACCGGGCAGCAGCACCGCCACACCAGCGTCGTATACGAGCTGCCGCGCGCCGAGGGCGATCCGTACTACCCGATCCCCCGCCCCGCGAACCAGGAACTCTACAAGCGGTACGCCGCGCTGGCCGAGGAGCGCCCTGACGTGACCTTCGTGGGCCGCCTCGCCACCTACCGCTACTACAACATGGACCAGGTGGTCGCCCAGGCGCTGACGACCTACAGGAAGCTCACGGCGGCCACGCCCGAGCCCGAAGTTCAGCCGGTCGGCTGAGCGCGAACAGGGAGAGCCCGCCCGGAGAGCCGACGCGCCGGGCGGGCTCCTCTTGTCTGGCTCAGTTGAACATCCGCCGCAGGTCCGCCGTGTACTTCGCCAGCTCGTGCGGCGGGGCGAACTTCTCGGCGGCGCGCAGCCGCAGCTCCAGCACCTCCGGCTCGTGCGGGTCGATCCTGAGGTACTGGTTGGCGAGGAGGACCACCCGGCGGTGGTCGCCCTCGGCCTGGACCCGCTCCATCTGGCGGCGCAGCTCCAGCGTGAGGGCCAGCAGCGCCTCCTCGCGCAGGCCCTCGGCCCACTCGCTGTCCTCCAGCTCGGGGAGGAAGGGGCCCCGGTAGAGCGCCAGCGCCCGCGCCGTCTCCCCCCGCGCCAGGGCCTCGCGCAGTCCGTGCAGGTCGAGGTCCACATGCACGTCGCGGCCCAGGCTGTAGCGCGGCGCCTGGTGCGGTCCCTCGAAGCGGACGATCTGGGCGCCCAAGCGGTCGCGCAGCTCCTTGAGGCACTGGCGCATGTACGCGGCGCCGCTCTTGGGGTCCTTGTCCGGGAAGAGGTCGAGCTGCATCTCCGCCCGCGTCCGCCCCGGGGTGAGCGTGATGTACACGAGGAGGGGCACCGTCCCCCCGTACGTGAAGCGCACCTCCTCGCCGTCCTTGTGGACCGCCTGCCGCCCGAGGGTCTGCACCTGCACCGTCATCACGCCGTCCTCGGGCAGCGTGGGCGCCCCCGCGAGGTGCGCGAGGCGGTCGAGCAAGGGCTCCATATAGGGCGCGATCTCGGGTTCCAGCACCGCGTAGTGCAGGAGTTCGTTCAGTTCCTCCAGGTCGGGGCGGAACTCGCCGAGCTGCCGCAGCCGCAGCATGTGGGTCAGGGCCTCCTTGAGGGCCGCCGCCACCGTCGCCTCCTGCCGCAGTTGCAGCGCCGCCGCCGCGTGGTGAAGCTGCACGCGCACGAGTTCGGGACTGGTCCCCGCCTCGCGGAGCATCTGGGCGGCCCGCTCCAGGTCGGCGACCGCGCTCGCCGGGTCACCCCGGCGGCGGGCCACCACCCCGCTCGTCGCCCACAGTTCGGCGGGCCACTCGGCGGGCACGCTCCCGAAGCTGAGCAGGGTATCCACCGCCCGGCCGTGCTGCCCGGCGAGGCTCTGGTGCTCGGCCAGCCGGGAGATGACCCAGACCCGCAGGTTGTGGTCTTGCAAGTTCTCGGCGAGGGGCCGCAACTCTTCGAGGACGTGGACGTAGGCGGGGTAGTCGCCGTTGAGGCGCAGGAGTTCGGCTTCGCTGGTCAGCAGGAGGGCCCGCAGCCGCGGCGAGTCGGCCTGGTGAAGCGTCCGCTTGGCCTCCAGCAGGGTTTCCCGTGCCTCGGCCAACTCGCCGTGGGCGATCTGGAGTTCCAGCAGGTTGCGCAGGGCGCTCAGCCGGGGCGCGGAATCGGGGGACGAAGGCAGGACGCCGACGGCCTCCGAGAGCAGCAGCTTGGCCCGCCGGGGGTTGCCGAGCAGGGTATACATCTGCGCGAGCGAGACGGTGACCCGGGCCGTCCACTCCTCGTTTCCCAGGGCCACGTAGCCGTGCCACGCACGCTCGACGCGCTTCAATCCCTCACCCGTCTGCCCGGCCTGAAACTCGGCCACGCCCCACCAGCGCAGGCAGCGGAGCTGAAGTTCGCCCGTCAGACCCGGAGCCATGCTCTGGAGGTGCGCGGCGGCCTCCTCGAAGCGGCCCAGGAGCCGGAGCACATTGCCGAGTTCGACCTGGCCCTCGGGATCACCCAGCAGACTCGCCCGGGTCAGGGCCAGTTCAGCCGCCTCCAGACGCCCCGTGTTGAGAAGCGACAGGCCCAGCAGGGTGTGCTCGCGTGCCGTCCTGGCCCGCCCGTTCAGGAGCGTGACGACCCCCTCAAACTGCCCGGCCTCGAATTGTTCTTCGACCTCGCTCATCACACGTCCCCCGATTTTTATACGACTCTTCCCCTATTTTGACCATATGAAAAGCAGCACGGGACGGAAAGTTAGCCTGGTTCTCATTGCAATGCTGACGAGCGCGCTGACGCTCGCGCAGGCCGCCGGGGCCAAGGACTTCGGTCAGCGCAGCGTGACGGGAGAAAGCGTTCAGGGTGGGGCGAAAGACTTCGGGCAGTAACCATGACCCGGCCTCATTCTCCCCGCCCCAAGGACAAGGCCCTTCCTCCCCTCCAGCCTGTCCAGCGGCCCCCCCGTCCGGCCCTCCCGGTCATTCTCGGTGGTGCGGTGGACTTCGGTCAGCGGTAAAGAACAGAGGTCCGACAAAAGCCTCCCGGCCCCGAGCGCCCGGGAGGTTTTGCTGGCTCCCCTCCCTCCCATGAGCCTGTGCCTTCAGAACTATTAAGTTTTTCATTCGCCGGATGTGTCCTTTGGGCGCCCCCCGCACGGCACAATGCCCGACAGGTCTTTTGCCCGGGAGGGCCGAGGTCCGGCGGCCACATGTGCCTGATCTGCCTCCCGGCGACACCGTTGAAACCTTCCAGGAGAGCCCTTGAAGGAACATTCGTGGCAACCCGTGTCCGGTGCCTTGCCGGAGGATTCCTTGTTGCACACGCACTCAATCGGCAGGTCAGGCGAAGAGGCAGGGGGAAGTGCGATGGACAATCTGGAACTGTGGGTGGGGGTTGAACCCACCGTCAGCCGCGTGGGGGACGAGACGCTCGACCAGCTCGTGCTCAGCGGCTTCGACCACCGACTTGACGATATCGACCGCCTCGCCTCCACGGGGGCGAAGGCTGTCCGCTTTCCGCTGCTGTGGGAGCGCACCGCGCCCGGGACCCTTGCGGACGCCGACTGGCGCTGGGGCGACGAGCGCCTCGCCCGCCTCGCCGGGCACGGTCTGGAACCCATCGTGGGCCTCGTCCACCACGGGAGCGGGCCGTTTCACACGCATCTGCTCGACCCGGCTTTCCCGGAGGGGGTGGCCGCCTACGCCCGGGCGGTGGCCGAGCGTTACCCGCACCTGGGGCTGTACACGCCCGTCAACGAGCCGCTGACGACCGCCCGCTTCTCGGCGCTCTACGGCCACTGGTATCCCCACGCGCGGGACGAGGCGAGCTTCTGGCGGGCCCTGCTGCTCCAGCTCCGGGCGACCGTGCGGGCGATGGCCGAGATCAGGAAGGTCAATCCGCAGGCCCGCCTCGTGCAGACGGAAGACCTCGGGCACACGTCGAGCACGCCCGCCCTGCGGTATCAGGCGGACTTCGAGAACGAGCGGCGCTGGCTGAGCCTCGACCTGCTGACCGGCCGGGTGGACGAGAGCCACCCGCTGTGGGGCTACCTGCGCTGGGCGGGGGTCGACGAGCGGGACCTGCGCTGGTTCGCCGAACACCCCTGCCCGCCCGACATCGTGGGTCTGAACGTGTACGTGACGAGCGAGCGGTTCCTCGACGAGCGGCTCCACCGCTACCCGCCCCACACCCACGGGGGCAACGGGCGCCACCGCTACGCCGACGTGGAGGCCGTGCGGGTGCGCGGCGAGGGGCTGGGCGGCCCCGGCGAGCGGCTGCGCGAGGCCCACGTGCGCTACGGCCTGCCCCTGGCGATCACCGAGGTCCACCTGGGCTGCACCCGCGAGGAACAGCTCCGCTGGCTGCACGAGACGTGGCGGGCGGCCCAGGCGGTGCGCGGGGAAGGGGCCGACGTGCGCGCCGTGACCGCCTGGGCGGCCCTGGGGGCGTTCGAGTGGAACAGTCTCCTGACCCGCCGGGGCGGCCACTACGAGAGCGGCCTGTGGGATGTCCAGGCCCCCGAGCCGCGCCCGACCGCCCTGCTGAGCCTCGCCCGCGACCTCGCCACCGGGCAGCCGCCCGCCCACCCCGTGCTGGCGGGCCCCGGCTGGTGGCGGCGCGGGGAGCGCCTGGTCTTTCCCCCCCACGGGCCCGTGCAGGCGGAGGCTCCCGCCGGAGCGCCGCTCCTGATCACCGGCGGGGCGGGCACCCTGGGGCGGGCCCTCGCCCGCGCGTGCGAGGGCCGTGGCCTGCCCTACCGGCTCCTGTCCCGCCGCGACCTCGACATCGCCGACGCGGGGTCGGTCGAGCGGGCGCTGGAGGAACACCGTCCCTGGGCGGTCGTGAACGCTGCCGGATACGTGCGGGTGGACGACGCGGAGGGTGACCCCCGCAATGCGCGCGAGAACGCCCTCGGGCCGCGTCTGCTCGCCCGCGCCTGCGCCGGGGGCGGCGTGCGGCTGCTGACCTTCTCCTCCGATCTCGTGTTCGACGGCCGCAAGGGGGCGCCCTACGTCGAGTCGGACACGCCGGGGCCGCTCAACGCCTACGGCCGCAGCAAGCTCGCCGCCGAGCAGGCCGTCCTGAGCCTGCTCCCGGAGGCCCTGGTGGTGCGGACGAGTGCTTTCTTCGGGCCCTGGGACGAGCACAACTTCGCCGCCCACGTCCGGCGCGAGCTGCGGGCCGGGAGAGCCGTGCGGGCGGCGGGCGATCAGGTCGTCTCGCCGACCTTCGTGCCCGACCTCTCCCACGCGGTCCTCGACCTCCTCCTCGACGGGGAGGGCGGCGTGTGGCACCTGGCGAACCCGGGCGCGGTGAGCTGGGCCGACTTCGCCCGGATGGTCGCCCGCGCCTCGGGCCTCGACCCGGACGGGGTGGAGGAGGTGCCCACCGCCCGCCTCGGCCTCCCGGCGGCGCGGCCCGCCCACAGCGCCCTGGCGAGCGAGCGCGGCTGGCTGATGCCGGATCTCGCGGGCGCCGTCGAACGCTGGAGCGCCCACGTGGAAAGCGCCGAGCGGGAGATGCTGGCCGCCGACTGACGGCGGGCGGACGCGGGGCCGGGGCGGCGAGGCGTCAACCCGGCCCCGCGTCTGTGCCGGTGAGGGGAAAGGGTCCTTCACCCTTCCCGCCGTTCCCCGCCTCTTGGCAGCCCCACGATCAGCCCCAGCGGCCCGGCGAGGAGCAGCCACATGGCGGCCTCCACCCCGAAGCGGTCGGCGATCAGGCCCAGCACGGGCAGCACGGCCCCGCCCGCCAGCCCCGCCACGCTCCCGAGCGCCATGACCGTGCCGCTGCGCTCCGGCAGGCTCGCGTACAGCCGCGCCTGCAAGACGGCGTACCACCCGGAGGTGAGCAGCCCGAGCGCCCCCAGCAGGGCCAGCTTGACGCCGACCCCGGGCGCGAGCAGGAAGGCCGGGAAGACCACCGCCGCCCCCCACGCGCTCGCCCGGACGAGCCGCACGCCGTCCGCCCGCTCCAGCAGCGGCACCACGAGCGCGTCGCCCAGGAGCCCCACCCCGGTCAGGACCGCCACCGCGAGGCCCGCGACCGCCGGGGTCGTGCCCACCGCGTCCACGAAATACAGGGCGAGAAAGCCCCGGAACACGTCGAGCAGCAAATTTGACCCCTCCAGCAGGGCGAGTCCGAGGCGCACCTCGCCGCGCCCCAGGGCCCCGCCCACCCCCCTCACCGCCGCGCGGACCCCGGGACCCGCCGGGCCGGGCCGCGCCGCTGGCCGCCACGCCCCCCCCGACCGCCACGCGACGAGCAGGGCCGCCACGCTCAGCCCGGCGAGCCCCGCGTAGGTGGCCCGCCACCCCAGGCCCGCCGTCACGGCGAGGCCGAGCAGGAGGGGGCCCGCCACATTGCCCAGCGACCCCGCCAGCGCCCAGCGCGCCATGTTCTGTTCGCGCCGCGCGGGCTCGGCGTCCATCAGCGCGGCCTGGGTCAGGCTGACGAAGGCCCCCGAGGCCGGGTAGAAGAGCACCAGCGCCGCCAGCAGCGACCAGAACCCGCCCGACACGGCGAAGAGCATGAGCGAGGCGGCGAACGCCACCCCCCCGCCGAGCACCAGCCCGCGCCGCCGCCCGGCGTCTGCGAGCAGCCCGAAGGCGGGCTCGACGAGGTTGGCGAGCACGGCGGGCACCCCGAGCAGCAGCCCCACCTGGGCGTACGAGAGCGAGAGGTCTTCCCGGACGAGCGGCCACGCGGCCCCCGTCACGCCGTCCACCAGCTCGTCGAGCAGTTCGATGACCAGGGCGGTGGTGAGAAAGGCCACCGGGAATTTCAGCGCGGGACGTGGAGAGAACGACACAACCCTCTTCCCCTTTCACGAGAGCGGCAAAGCGGCGGCTCGGCGTGGAAGGGGTGGGGCAAGGCCGGTGTGGGCGGCTCTGCGGAATGAGGGTCACCAGGGCGGGAAGGTCATGCTCCAGTGTATGCGGGTGGGAGGGCGCCTGACCGGGGCTCCGGCCCCGGCCTCAGGTCAGGACGGGGTGCCGCACCGGAGGGGTGTGGAGCGGGGCTGAGAAAATCCAGAGGCCACACGTTCTGAAATCCCTGAACTGTCTTGAAAAGTCGGTCGGCGTCCCGGTCACCGCCTTCTCGCCAGATTCCCGGCCGCCACGCAGGTGTCCAGGCGCCGCGTCACTCAACCACCGGCGGGATGACGGATTCCCTCCGCCGGGTTCATTCCGCCGGGTTCATTGCACATTGCAATCACTCATCGGGGGCTGTGGCAGAGTGAGGGGGTGGACACCGCTCCCCTGCCTCCCTTCGCCCCGGCGGCCCCGGAACTGGCGCTCCTGACGGCCTTCTGGGAGGCCTGGCAGGCGCTCACGACGCTGGGCGAGGCCGAGTTGCGCGTCCGGCACGACCTGGACCTGCGGTCCTTCATCGCCCTGGCCTACGTGCAGGGAGGGACCGACCAGCCAGCGGTGCTGGCCCGCGAACTCGGCGTGCCCCGCTACGAGGTCAGCCGCGTGCTGCACGCCCTGGAGGCCCGGGGCGCGGTGACCCGCCGCCAGACGCAGCCGGACGCCCGCCGGGTCACCGTGACCGTCACCCCGCGGGGGGCAGCGCTGTGGGAGGCGGCGCTGGAGACGGTGCGGGAGGTCGCCGGGCCCCCGCTCGCCACCCTGGGTCCCCGGGTCCACGCCCTCACCCACGACCTGCGGGCCCTGGCGCACGCCACCCGCCCCCTTCCCCGCCCCTCGTCCCGACAGGAGACCGAATGACCACCCCACCGTCCGACCCGCCCCGCTGCCCCTTCACCGGACAGGCGGCCTCGCTGACCCGCCGGGGCGACCTCCCGGCCGAATCCCTCCCGGAGATCGAGGTGGACGAGCGCGGGGTCTACCGGGTCCACGCCTTCGGGGCGGCGCGGGACATCCTGCGCTCGGAGGCGGTGCGGCAGGCGGGCTTCATGGCCGAGGCCGCGCGGGAGATGGGCGGGCTGGGCCGTCCCCCGGTCCTGTTCGAGGAGGGTGAGACGCACCACGAGATGCGGCGCTCGACCGCCCGCTACTTCACCCCGACCCAGGTCGCCGGGTACGGCCCCACCATCGCTGCCTTCGCCGACGACTTGATCGCCGAGCTCGCCCGCCGGGGCGAGATGAAGCTCGACGACCTCAGCCTGCGGCTCGCCGTGGGGGTCGCCGCGCAGGTGGTCGGCCTGACCGACAGCCGCCTCCCGGGGCTGGAGCGCCGCGTCATCGCCTTCGTGGAGGGGGGAGGCGACAGCGAACCCGGCCGGGTGGGGCCGGAGCGGGGCCGGGTCGAGGGCCTGCGGCAACAGGCGCAGATGGCCCTCTTCTTCCTCCTCGACGTGAAACCCGCCATCGAGGCCAGACGCAGGGCGCGCCGCGACGACCTGATCAGCCACCTGCTCGACCGGGGGTACGGCGAGGTGGAGATCCTGACCGAGTGCCTGACCTACGGCACGGCGGGGATGGTGACCACCCGCGAATTCATCAGCGCCGCCGCGTGGCACCTGCTGAGAGACCCCGAGCTGCGCGCGAGCTACGTCCACGGCACCGAGCGGGAGCGCCACGCCATCTTGCACGAGATCCTGCGCCTGGAGCCGGTCGTGACCACGCTCTATCGCCGCGCGGCGGCAGAGCTGACGGTGGAGGGGCGCAGCGTCCCGGCGGGCAGCCTGCTCGCGCTGAACATCCAGCACGCCAACGTGGACCCGGAGGTGATGGGGGAAGACGCCGCGCAGCTCTGCCCGGCCCGGCCGTTGCCGCGCGGGGTCCAGCCTCAGGGGCTGTCGTTCGGCGACGGGCACCACCGCTGCCCCGGCGCGTTTCTGGCGATCAAGGAGTCGGACGTGTTCTTGCGCCGGTTGCTGATGTGGCGGGACCTGGAGGTCGTCTCCGAACCCCGCCTCGGCTACAACGAGGTCGTCAAGGGCTACGAGCTGCGCGGCTTCCGGGTCCGCCTGGGTCGGGGAGGGCGGGCCCGGCCGGGAGCCTGATCCGTCCTGCCCTGGACTGTCTCACAGCGCCGGGCGCCGCTGAGGGGGCCCCGTGTGCGGCGCCCTCACAGCCCGGAGGAGCGGCTCAACGGGGAGGTCTCCACATTTACCGAGCACTGCTGCACGAAGGCGCCGTCCACCACGATGAACTGGCCTGTACTGTAGGCTGCGCCGGGGAAGGCCAGAAAGACGGCGGTCCCCGTCCGGTCCTAAGTGTTGATGAGGCTGGGCGTCACGCCGTTTACTTGCACCCTGTAGGGCGTGAGGTCGAGCACCATCGCGCGGGCTGGAGCTTCTCCCTCACCTTCTGCGGCCCGGCGTCCGAGAACTCGAGCTCAATTAATACAAAGTTTCACCCTGTTTCCTTTCTCTTGTACTTCGGGCCGGGCTGCTCCTCCTCCGCCTTCCGCGCACTTGTTGCGGGACCTGCTCGGATGCGTTGCAAGAGAGGTTCCGACTCTCCTCACCAACTTGGTCGTTCATCCATACCCTGCTTTGGCTCTCGGTTGTCCAGCCTTTGCCCCGGCGAGGGCTCTTCTGTGAGCATGGATCAAGTGGCGAGCTGGATTGCTGTAAGCCGGATAAGGGTGCACGACAAATCTGGTCTTCGTAATTAGGTTGGGTCTGGAGTGGTGTTGCTGGATGGTTGGGGAGAGCGGGTTGCAATCCCCTTCGCCTCTCCCACTCTCACTAAATTTCGTATTAATTTACTGCGGTGGGTGTGGAGAGATACCCTTAACGGCGGGTGCAGGCAGCGTTCATCTCTGTTCCGGCTGGCGGGTGAAGGGTAGGGGGGTTGTGGGGCGGGCCCGCAGCGAGACCGCTTCTCAGGAGGACCACCCATGACGACGTACCGCAAGCTGGGCCGCAGCGGCCTGCATCTCTTTCCCATCGGCCTGGGCACCATGCAGTTCGGCTGGAGCGCCGACGAGCAGACCGCTCAGGGCATCATGGACGCCTATCACGAGGCAGGCGGCAATTTTATCGATACGGCCGACATCTACACGACGTGGACCCCCGGCAACCCCGGCGGCGTATCCGAGGAGATCATCGGGCGGTGGGTCAAGGCGCGCGGCAACCGCGACGACCTCGTGATCGCCACCAAGGTGCGCGGGCCGATGGGCGGGTTCGGCCGCGAGGGACGGGGCAGCGTCCACCAGCGCGAGGGCCTGTCGCGGCGCTGGATCATGCGGGCGTGTGAGGACAGCCTGCGGCGCCTGGGGGTGGACCACATCGACCTGTACCAGGTCCACTGGGTGGACAACCAGACGCCCATCGAGGAGACGCTGGAGGCGCTCACCGAACTCGTCCGGCGCGGGTATGTGCGCTACATCGGCTGCTCGAACTTCTCCGCGTGGCGGCTGATGCAGGCCCTGTGGACGAGCGACCGCCGGGGGCTGGAGGCCTTTGTCAGCGTCCAGCCCGAGTACAGCCTGCTCTCGCCGACGCGGGCGAACTTCGAGCGCGAGCTGATGCGGGTGTGCGAGGCGTACGGCCTCGGGATCGTTCCGTGGAGCCCGCTCGGCGGCGGGATGCTGACGGGCAAGTACAAACGGGGCCAGCCCCTCCCGGAGAGCGTGCGCGCGGACGAGAATGCCCGGCGGCGCTTCAGCGAGCGCAACTTTGACATCGTGGAAACCCTGGAGGCGGTCGCGGGGCGGCACGGGGCGAGGCCCGCGCAGGTCGCGCTGGCGTGGCTGCTCGCCCAGCCGATGATGACCTCGCCCATCATCGGCGCGAACAACGTCACCCAGCTCGGGGAACTCCTCGGCACGCTGGACCTGCGCCTCAGTGACGAGGACCTCGGCGAGATCACCCGCGTCAGCGACTGGGAACGGGCGAGAACCGAGCTCGAGCAGTGAGGAGGGCCGGGAGCCCCACCGGGACGCTTCCGCCTCCCTCCCGACTCCGGGAAGAGGAACCCTATGGCACAGAACGAACCGGGCATCACGGCCCGCCCCTGGGGCACGGCGCCGGACGGACGGCCCATCACGCTCTACACGTTACGAAACCGCCACGGCCTCCAGGCCGACATCATGGATTTCGGGGGCGTGGTCGTGCGCCTGCTCACCCCGGACCGGGAGGGGCGGCCGGGGGACATCGTGCTCGGGCACGATCAGGCCGGGCCGTACTTCGACCCCGGCACGTCCCCCTACTTCGGGGCGCTGATCGGGCGCTACGGCAACCGGATCGCGGGGGGAAGCTTCACGCTGGACGAGAAGACCTACCGGCTCGCGCGGAACAACGGCCCGAACGCGCTGCACGGCGGAGAGCGGGGCTTCCACCTGCGGCTGTGGCAGGGGCGACCCCTCACGGCGGAAGACGGCCCCGCCCTCGAACTCTCGTACCTCAGCCCGGACGGTGAGGAGGGCTACCCCGGCACCCTCTTGGTCCGGGTGACGTACACCCTCACCCAAGGCGACGCGCTGCGGATCGACTACGAGGCGACGACGGACGCGCCCACCGTCCTCAACCTCACGAACCACACGTACTGGAACCTGAGCGGCGACGCGCGGCGCGACATCCTCGGGCACGAGCTCACGGTGCAGGCGGACCACATCACGCCGGTCGATGAGACGCTGATTCCGACGGGTGAACTCCTGGCGGTGGGGGGAACCCCCTTCGACTTCCGGCAGGGGACGGCAGTCGGGGCGCGGGTGAATCAGGACGACGAGCAACTTGGCTTTGCGGGCGGGTACGACCACAACTTCGTGCTGCGGGGGGGGGAGGGGTTGAAGGCCGCCGCGACCCTCCACGACCCCGCTTCCGGGCGGCGGGTCGAGGTCTTCACGACGCAGCCGGGGATGCAGGTCTACTCGGGCAACTTCCTCGACGGCTCCATCGTGGGGAAGGGGGGGAGGCGGTACGGGCACCGCTGGGCCGTGTGCCTGGAGACGCAGCATTTCCCGGACTCGCCCCACTGGCCGGGGTTTCCCTCCACGGTGCTGCGGCCCGGGGAACGCTTCACCTCGCGCACGGTGTACGCCTTCTCGGCGGACTGAAGCCCTCGGCGGGGGCCGCGAACCCGGATGAGGGGAGGAACAAGGCGCCCCTCCTCCACCCGGCTGTCAGAGCGGTGAGAGGGGCGGGGGGGCAGGCTGGGGCCAGCTATGTCAACCCCGGCCCGGTTCGCGCGGTACCACCAGCTCGTGGAGGCGCTGGCCGCCCTCGCCCGCAGCAGCCGGGACGTGGAGGCGGTCGTCCGGACGGTTCACCGCCAGGCGCAGACGCTCTTTTCGACCCACGTGACCCTGCTGGCGCTGCTCGCCTCCCCGGACGAGTGGGTCTGGGAGCTGTACGAGGGCCAGCAGCACACGACGAGCCGCCTGCCCTTTTACGGGGAGGGCCTCGTCGAGCAGGCGCTGCGCCACGGCCCGCAGTCGATTCCCGATCTCACCGCGTACCTCGGCGCCCACCCCGTGCGGGTGCGGCGGGTGCGGAGTGCCGAGGAGGTCGTGCTCGACGTGCGGGAGACCGAGGATGATCCGGAGAGCGTCCACGCGCTGCTGCTCGTGCCCCTGGAGATCGGGGGGGAGCGGGTGGGGGTGCTCTCGATCCAGAGTTACCGGGTGCACGCCTTCGACGAGACCGACCTGCTGTTTTTGGAGCTGCTGGGGCAGCACGTCGCCATCGCGCTGGAAAACGCCCGCTGGCACGCCCAGCTCGAACAGGCCACCCTCACCGACCCCCTGACCGGCCTGCCCAACCGGCGCGCCTTCGGGGCGCGGGCCGAGCGGGCCCTGACGGGTCCCCACCCCGGGGAGGAGCCGACCACGCTCGTGCTCGTGGACATCGAGCGCTTCAAGGGCATCAACGACACCTTCGGGCACGACGTGGGCGACGAGGTGCTGACCACCGTCGCCGGGGTCCTGGGGCGTGCGCTGCCGCCGGGGTCGGCCTTCCGGCTGGGGGGCGACGAATTTGCCCTGCTGGTGGGGGGAGACCGGGCGGAGGTGGGCAGGCGGCTTGCCGGGCTGGACGCGGCCTTCCGGGAGGCCCGCTGGCCCCCCGGGGTGGGCCCGGTGTGCCTGAACGCCGGGGCGGCCCGGGCCCGGGCGGGCGAGACCCTGAGCGCGTGGCTGCGCCGCGCCGACCAGCGGATGTACCGGGCCAAGCGGGGCTGCATCGACCGGGCGGGCACCCGTTGGGGGCTGGATTTCGGCCCGGCCCCGGGGTGAGGACCGGGGGAGGGGAGGGCTCAGTCCGCGCTCAGAGCGCCCGCGCCGCGCCGCGCCGCCGCCTGCGCCACGAAGCGGGCCGTGCGGCGGGCGAGCGCCATGCAGGTGATCATCGGGTTCGCCCCGGAGGAGGTCGGGAAGGCGCTCGTGTCGCCGATCCAGACGCCGGGGGTGTCGTGGAGTTCGCCCTCCGGGGTGGCCGCGCTCGTGGCCGGGTCCAGGCCCAGCCGCGCCGTGCCCATCTGGTGCGCGCTGAAGACCGCGTGCCCGCCGTGCCCGATGGGCTGGGTGCGCAGCTCGGCGAGAAAGGCGCCGAGGTCCTCGCCCCGGTGCCAGGGCCGCGCGCTCTCCGAAAGGGGGAAGATCGCCTGCGCTCCCGCCGCCTCCAGCAACCGCGCCACCGTGCCCTGGCCGTGCCAGTAGTTCTCCACGTCCACGGGGTCGGTGACGGCGTAGGTGACCCGCGCCTGGCCGTGCTCGTCCAGCGTGACCCGCCCGTGGCCCCGGTCGCGGGTGAGGTGGATCAGGGTGACGCTGCGGCTGTGGCCGCTCATCAGCTCCTTGTGGGCCTCACCGCTCTCCCAGATCGCCGACGCCGCGTGCAGCCCGGTCGTGTACTGGGTGGTCTCCACGAGGTAGCCGTACCCGTCCGTGCGGCCCCCGAACTCGTCCACGATGGCGGCCTGTGCCGCACCCCACCAGTTGCGCTGGTCCTCGCCGAACAGGCCCGTCAGCGCCCCGCAGGGATGCAGCCGCAGGTAGTCTCCCGCCGCCGGGCCGCCCAGCCCCGAGCGCAGGAGCAGCGCCGGGGTCTCCAGCGCCCCGCAGGCGACGACGACCTGGGGAGCGCGGACGGTGACCCGGCGGGAGCCGTCCTCCCCCACGACGGTGACCGCCACGCCCGCCGCCCGGCCCCCCTCCGTGAGGATGCGGTCCGCGGTCGCGCGCTCCACGATCCGCGCGCCCACCGCCACCGCGTCCCTGAGGTACGTCTTGAGGGTGCTCTGCTTGCTCCCGGTCGCGTCGCCGAAGCCGATGTGCCCGGCGTGCCGGGGGTCGTGCCGGGCGGGGTCGGCGTTGCGGAAGGCCTTTTTCGCCCGGTAGCCGAGTCTTTCGGCACCCTCCATCATCCGCAGGTGGGTGCCGTTGTACTCGCTGCCCCCGTCGTTCGCCCCGATGCGGGTCATCACCGCGCCCAGGTCGGCATCGAAGTCGGGGCCGTCGAGCCCCTTCATACCCAGCCCGGCCCACTCGCGGCGGACTTCCTCCGGGGTGCGGACGCAGTTCATCCAGTTAACCGTCGTGCCGCCGCCCAGGGTGCGCCCGGCGATGATGGAGACGTTGCCGTCGGCGGTGGGGGTAAAGCCGCCGCGCCAGTAGAGGTTCTGGTAGGCCCACAGCTCGGACCGGCCGAGTTCCGCGTCCGCGAACTGAGCACCCGCCTCCAGCACGATCACGTCCAGGCCCCGTCCCGCGAGTTCCCCTGCGATCACGCCGCCGCCCGCCCCCGAGCCGACGACCACCACGTCGGCCTCCAGCGTGTCGCCGTCTCCCGGCCCCACGGTGGGGAGGTCGCGCTCGGTGGCCGCCCCCGTGAAGGTGGGCCCCGCGTAGCCGAACTGCCGCCAGAAGGGGTTGGGGGTGTCCGGGCCGGTCAGCGCGTAGCTCATCATCAGGCACAGGCGCCGCAGGGCCGCGACCCCGCCCGCCGCCCCGGGACCGCTGGCGGAGACGGCGCGCAGCACGGCCTCCCGCACGGCCTGGGGCGCCTCCGGGGTCAGGCCCGCCCCGGCGAGGGCGTGGAGGAGTCCGGCGAGTCCGGCCTGTTCCTGCGCCGGGAGACCGCCGATGAACGCTTCCGCCGCGAGGTGGGCGCCGGTGGCGCTGCCGGGGGTGGCGAAAAAGGCGTGGGGGTCGTCCTCGCGCTCGACGGCGGGCACGAAGGTGTCCACCAGGGCGAGGAGGGTGCGCCGGGCGGTGTCGTCGAGGGGCGGGTGGAGCTGGGTCATGGGCATCCTCCGGGATAGGGGGCGACCCCCCGCGTGGGGGAGAGGCGCCGCGCCACCTGAACTGGGTTGAAAGACCCCTGTACTCTAGCCCAGGCGGGGAGGAAGGCCCAGCCCCCGGCCACCCCAGGGAGACGGATGGACACGAACGTTCTGAGCACCCAGGCGCACCTCCTC
This sequence comes from Deinococcus aestuarii, assembly GCF_018863415.1. Classification (NCBI taxonomy): domain Bacteria; kingdom Thermotogati; phylum Deinococcota; class Deinococci; order Deinococcales; family Deinococcaceae; genus Deinococcus; species Deinococcus aestuarii. Next base: position 88,723 of record NZ_JAHKSN010000016.1, read on the forward strand.
CAGCACACCCTCCGGGCACAGGGCCGGGCGCTGGGGAGCGAGGCGGCGCTGGAGGTGGTGACCCGGTTGCGGACCGACCCGGCCCCCTCGCTCGCCGGGCTGGACGGGGCGCTGCGCGGGCAGGGCCTCGAACTGGAGTCCGCCCACCTGACGCGCCTCGCCTGGGCCCTGCTCGGCGTGCCCTCGCCCCGGAGCGTGCGGCTGACGGCCGCCGCGCGGGGCAGGCTCACCCACCTCGTCGAGCTGCACGACGTGTCGCGGCCGTCGCGGGCGCGCGACCTCGGCGGGCAGCTCGCGCGGGAGCGGACGCTCGCCCCCGACCTCCTGCGGGCCCGCCCGTGGCTGGCCGGCGTGAGCGGGACACCCGACGCCCTCGCCGCCGTCTTCGAGACGGAGTGGAGCGGTTTTCTCAGCCTGCTCGGCGAGTTCGGCCCCTGGGTCTACGCGCCGAGCGTGGCCGACCTCCAGGCCCTTTCGCACGGCTACGCCGCCCTCGTGCGGCGGGCCTCGGGAAGCGGGGAGGGGGGCGTGCTCGCCGCCGCCCTGCGGCTAGACCGCGCCGGGCCCGGACCCTCGCTGCTCGCCCGCCTGGAGGTCACCGACCACCGGGCCGGGGGTGCGGCCCCTTCCCGGGAGGCGGGCGAGGCGGCGGGGCTGGTCGAGGCGGAACAGGCCTTTTGGGCGGCGGCCCAGCGGCAGGCGAGGCGGCGGCGGGGCGAGTGGGCCGCCCGGCGCGGGGGGTAGGCTGGGGTCGGTCCCTGCTCGCGGGGAAGGCGGCGCCGGTTTTGAACCCTGCCCAACGGGACGCGCGGGGCGTTGACAATCTTACAGAAACCTGTCACATTCTTTTTGAACGTTCAAATCAGCAATCCGAGGGGGTGTGATGACCCGAGCGACGCTCCGGGATGTCGCCGCGCAGGCGGGCGTCTCGCATCAAACCGTGTCCAACGTGCTCAACGACCACCCGTCCATCCGCCCGGCGACCCGGGAGCGTGTGCTCGCCGCCATCCGTGACCTCGACTACCACCCGAACGCCGCCGCCAAGGCGCTGCGCGAGTCGCGGGTGACGACCCTGTGCTGCGCGTTTTACGGGCACGCGGCGGACGACATCTCCGATCCCTACCGCAACCTGGTGCAGTCGGCCTTTATCGCCGAGGCGAACGCGCGGGGGTATTCCATCACGACGGCGATGTTGCAAGGCGAGCGGCCCGAGGGGCTGGGCGCCCTGCGCACCGCCTACATGGGGCGCAGCTTCGGGGGCGTGGTGGTGGTGAGCACCACCCTGCCGGTGGAATGGATGCGGACGCTGGCGGGGTGGGGCATTCCCACGGTGCTGTTCGACCGCGCCGACCCGGACGGGGTGTTGCCCTCGGTGACGGCCGACTACGTGGGGGGGATGACCGAACTCGTCGCGTACCACGTCTCGCGGGGCCGCCGGGACCTCGCGCTCGTCATTCCGGGAGACGATTTCGGCAGCAGCGCGGTGCTGCGCCGGGAGGGATTTCTCGCCGCCGCCCGGGCACAGGGGGTCCGGCACCGCATCGAGGCGGGGCCCTGGACCGCCGAGGCGGGCGAACTCGCCTTCCGCCGCCTGTGGACGGGGGGAGACCGCCCCGACGCGGTGCTGTGCGGCAACGACCGGATGGGGGCCGGGGCGCTGTACGCGGCGCGCCAGCTCGGCGTGCGGGTGCCGGAGGAGGTGGCGGTCAGCGGCTTTGACGACTTCGAGTTCGCCCGCTACACCGCGCCCAGCCTGACGACGCTGCACCTCCCGCACGGCGAGATGGCCCGCCTCGCCGTGCGGCGCCTGCTCGGCCGGCTGGAAGGCCAGGGCTCTCCGGGGGAGGCGCCCGACCACCGGCTTCCCGTCACCCTCGTCCAGCGCGAATCCGCGTAACGGAGGTTCGTATGACTGTTCCCGTCCAGACGGAATCCCTCGTCGTCCCGGCCAGGGCCCCCACCCGGCGCCGGTCGCCCGAGTGGGTGGTGGGCTATCTCTTCATCCTCCCGGCGATCATCGGCTTCCTGGTCTTTTACCTCTACCCGGCGCTGCGCGGCATCCAGATCAGCTTCACCAACTGGAACCTCCTGAGCGCGCCCGAGGCGGTGGGCCTCGCCAACTACAACGAGGCGATCCGCGATCCCAAGTTCTGGTCGGCGCTGGGGATCACCCTGAAGTACGTGGTGTGGAACATCCCCATCCAGACGCTGCTCTCGCTGGTGCTCGCGGTGGCGATGGACCGGCTGGTCAGGAGCATGTTCGTCAAGGGCCTGCTGATCGTGCCGTACCTGCTCTCGAACGTGCTCGTGGCGATGATCTTCCTGTGGATGCTCGACCCGCTGCTCGGGATCGTGAACCAGTGGCTCGACGCGACGCCCCTGGGCAAGCAGCCCTTTTTCAACTCGGCCGAGCAGGCGATCCCGACCATCGCCCTGGTGAACGTCTGGAAGCACATGGGCTTTAATGCGCTGCTCTTTTACGCGGGGCTCCAGGCCATTCCGCGCACGGTGTACGAGGCGGCGGCCATCGACGGGTCGAGCGAGGCGAACACCTTCTGGAAGATCACCCTGCCCCTGTTGCGCCCGGTGACGGTGTTCGTGCTCGTGACCTCGGTGATTGGCTCCTTCCAGATCTTCGACACGGTGGCCGTCACGACCCAGGGCGGTCCGGCGGACGCGACGAAGGTGCTCGTGTACTACATCTACCAAAACGCCTTCGGCTTCTTCCGGATGGGGTACGCGACCGCGATGAGCATGATCTTGTTCGCCCTCCTGATCCTGTTCACGCTGGTGCAGATGCGCCTCTTGCGCGCCAACGAGTCGGACCTCGACTGAACTTCACAGGGAAAGGAGACCCCAGTGACCACCGTACCGACAACCCAGACGGCCCCTCACCGCCCCCGCCGACCCTTTCCCTTCGGACGACTGCTCGCCTACCTGGCGCTCGCCCTCGTGATCCTGATCTCGATCTTCCCGATCTGGATCGTGTTCAAGACGGCGCTGACCGGCAGTCGCAATATCTTCACCGAGGCCACGTCGCTGTGGCCCAGCGAACCGACGCTCATCAACTTCCAGCGCGTGCTGGGGCTGGTCAGCCTGGAAGAGGCCCAGGCGGCGGGCGGCTCGGGCAGCGCCGTCAACTTCCTGAACGCCATGAAAAACAGCGTGATCTTCACCGGGCTGATCGTGGTCGGGCAGACCTTTTTCTCGGCGATGGCCGCCTACGCCTTCGCGCGGCTGCGCTTTCCCGGGCGGGACGCGATCTTCACCCTGTTCCTGATCGCCATGATGATCCCCGGGATCGTGCTGTTCATCCCCAATTTCATCACGATCAAGAACTTGGGCCTGCTCAACACCCTGCCGGGCATGATCGCGCCCTTCATCCTGATGACCCCTTTCGCGGTGTTCTTCCTGCGCCAGTTCTTCCTGTCGCTGCCCAGGGAAACCGAGGAGGCGGCCTTCCTCGACGGGGCCGGGCCCTTCACGATCTTCTGGCGCATCACGCTGCCCATGAGCCAGGGCCCCATCGCCACGCTCGCCATCCTGACGACCATCGGCATGTGGAACGAGTTCTTCTGGCCCTTCCTGATCGCCAAGGACGAGGCGTCCTTTACCCTGCCCGTCGCGCTCCAGGTCTTCAAGTCGCAGACCCCCCAGGGCGTGCCCGACTGGACCGGCCTGATGGCGGGCACCTTCATCGCGGCCGTCCCGGTCTTCTTGCTGCTGATCGTGCTGGGCCGCCGCGTGGTGGAGTCGCTCGCCTTCAGCGGCACGAAGTAGGGAAGGCAGAGGTGACCGGCACCCGCTCCCCACCCCCTCCGCCCTCCCCGTCCGCCCCGCGCCCTTCCGCCTCCCACCCCGTCCCCCTGGAGGGAAAGACCATGCAAAAGCTCCTGACCCTGACCGCCGCCCTGACCGCCCTCTCCGGCACCGCAAGTGCGGCCACGACGCTGCAGTACTGGCTGTGGGACTCCAACCAGCAGCCCGCCTACCAGCAGTGCGCGGCGAACTTCACCAAGAAAAACCCCGACATCACCGTCAAGATCACCCAGAAGGGCTGGGGCGACTACTGGACGGGGCTGACCACCGGCTTCGTCTCGGGCACGGCGCCCGACGTGTTCACCAACCACCTCGCGTACTTCCCCGAGTTCGCCCGCAACAACCAGCTCGTGGACATCAACCCGCTGATTGCCCGCGACAAGGTGGCGACGAACATCTACTACCCCGGGCTGGCCCAGCTCTGGACCAAGGACGGCAAGCGCTACGGGCTGCCCAAGGACTTCGACACGGTGGCGATCTTCTACAACGCCGACCTCTTGCAGAAGGCGGGCCTGAAGCCCAGTGACCTCGCCAACCTGACCTGGAACTCCAAGGACGGCGGCACCTGGCAGCGGACCATCGCCCGGCTGACCTTTGACAAGGGGGGGAACAACGGGCTCTCGCCCAAGTTCAACAAGAAGCAGGTCGCCCAGTACGGCTACATGACTCCCTACGGCGCGGGCTTCAACGGCCAGACCGAGTGGGCCTTTTACACCGCCACGACGGGCTGGAAGCACAACAATGGTCCGTTCAGCACGAAGTACAATTACGACGACCCCCGGTTCGCGCAGTCGATCCAGTGGCTCGCCGACCTGAACCTCAAGCAGGGCCTGATCCCGAGCTTCCAGGAGGTGCAGGCGAGCGGCGGCGACTCGCTCTTCCGCGCGGGCAAGGCGGCGATGGTGACCAACGGCTCGTGGATGATCAGCGACTACACCTCGAAGCTGCCCTTCAAGGTCGGGATCGCGCCGCTGCCCAAGGGCCCGGACGGCACCCGCAAGAGCATGTTCAACGGGCTCGCGGACTCCATCTGGGTGGGCTCCAAGAACCAGGACGCCGCGTGGAAGTGGGTCAAGTACCTCGCCTCCGCCGAGTGCCAGAACGTCGTCGGGCGCACCGGCGTGGTCTTCCCGGCCATCCCCTCGGCCACGAATCTGGCGGTGGCTGCGCAGAAGGCCCGGGGCGTGGACTCCAGCGTCTTCGTGAACCAGGCCAAGGCCAAGGGCGGCACCTTCCTCTTCCCGATCACCGACGCCGCCGCGCAGGTCAACGACATCATGACGAGCACCATGCAAAAGGTCTTCCTCGGCCAGGCCAAGGCGGCGGACGTCTTCAAGGACGCCAACGCCAAGGTCAACGCGCTGTTCAAGTAAGGCCCGTGAAGGGGGTTCCCGGTGACGGCTGGGAACCCCTCTTCACCCCCACGAAATAGAACGTTCAAAGCTCCCTCCCTTCCCTTAAGGTGTTTCCATGACTTCTCCCAAAATTGCCATGATCGGTGCGGGCAGCACCGTCTTCGCCAAGAACCTGCTGGGCGACATCCTCGGCTTTCCCGAACTCGCGGGCGCCGACGTGCGGCTGTTCGACATCAACCAGGAACGCCTCGACGTGACCGAGCAGGTCGCCGGGCGGGTGGCGCAGACGCTCGGCGCGCGGCCCACCGTCACCGCCACCACCGACCGCGAGCGGGCGCTCGACGGGGCCGACTTCGTGATCAACATGATCCAGGTAGGCGGCTACAAGCCCGCCACCGTGACCGACTTCGAGGTGCCGAAGCGCTACGGGCTGCGGCAGACCATCGCGGACACGCTGGGGGTCGGCGGGATCATGCGGGCGCTGCGGACCGTGCCCGTGCTGCTCGACATGAGCCGGGACATGGAGCGGCTGTGCCCGGACACGCTGCACCTGAACTACGTCAACCCGATGGCGATGAACATCTGGGGCCTCGCGCGGCAGACCAGCATCAGGACGGTCGGCCTGTGCCACTCGGTGCAGCACACGGCGGGCGAATTAGCGGACGACCTGGGCATCCCCGTCGAGGAGATCGACTACCTCTGCGCGGGGATCAACCACATGGCCTTTTACCTCAAGTTCGAGCACAGGGGCCAGGACCTCTACCCCCGGCTGATGGAGCTGGCCGAGTCGGGGCAGGTGCCCGCGTGGAACCGCGTGCGCTACGAGATGCTGCGGCGGCTGGGCTACTTCGTCACCGAGTCGAGCGAGCACTTCTCGGAGTACGTGCCGTACTTCATCAAGCGGGGGCGCGAGGACCTCGTGGAGCGGTTCAACGTGCCGCTGGACGAGTACCCCCGGCGCTGTGAGGCGCAGATCGGCGGCTGGGAGGCACTGCGGACGAAGTTGCAAGACCCGGGCGCCCCGTTGGAGGTTCACCGCTCCGTGGAGTACGGCTCGCTGATCATCCACAGCATGGTGACCGGGCAGCCGCGCGTGGTGTACGGGAACGTGATGAACAGCCCGGTGGTCGGCGCGGGCAAGCTGATCGCCAACCTGCCCGACGAGTGCAGCGTCGAGGTGCCGTGCCTGGTGGACCGTCAGGGCATCCAGCCCACGCGGATCGGGCGGATTCCCCCGCAACTCGCCGCCCTGATGCAGACGAACATCAACGTGCAGGCCCTGACGGTCGAGGCCCTCGTCACCGGCAACCGCGAGCACATCTACCACGCGGCGATGCTCGACCCGCACACCGCCGCCGAACTCGACCTCGACCAGATCTGGGCCCTGGTGGACGACCTCCTCGCCGAGCACGGCGACTGGGTGCCCGAGGAGCTGCGGGGAGGGCTGGCGGCGGACTGAGGGGCAGGGGGCGGCGGGCGGGCCTCCCGGCTCCCCGCGCCGGACCTCCCGCGGACCGGACGCGAGGAGGGCGGGGCGAAGGGGCGGAGGCTCCTTCGCCCCCGATCCTCACTCCGCCCCCCGGGCGGCCGGGAGTTCCCCGCGTTCCTCCAGCAGCCGGACGAGGCCGTCCACCATCCGCTCGACCTGGCCCGGCACCTCGCCCAGCGTCGCCGGGGTAAAGGCGAGCAGCCGTTCGACCTGCCCTGTCAGGTCCTCGGGCACGAGCGGCAACCGGGCGGCGAGGGTGAGCAGGCGCTTCTCGCCGGGGTGCGGCGTCCGGTTCAGGGCGAAGAGCACGTCGAAAGAGGAGGCCAGGAACTCCGTCAGGCGGTGGTTGACGGCCACGAGGTCCCCCCGCCGCACGGCGAGCGCGATCTGGTTGGGGTAGGCGCCGAACGCCCCGCGCAGGAGGGGGAAGTTGAGGACGATGACCGCCCGCGCCAGCCCGTCCGGGTAGGGCTGGTCGGCCCGCCGTTTGAGGTCCGCGAGCCAGCCCTCCCGGTCGAAGAGCACCTCGGAGGTGAGGAGGTTGTGCCACAGCGCCGTCGTGTAGCCCAGCCTCGCCTCGTGCCGCTCCAGCAGGGCGGTGAGGTGCCTCTCGAAGTCGGCGGCGCGGCGGAACATCACGTCGACGTGCAGGCCGCCTTCACGTTCCAGCCACTCGTCGCCGGGTTCCCACCAGCGGTTGTCCACCTCGGCGTGGGTGCCCCGCCGCCCGGCGATGGCGCGGCGGGCGGCGAGGGGCACCTCCTCCCGGCTGTAGACGTACAGGTCGAGGTCGGAGTGCTCGTCCCGGTTTCCGGCGGCGCGGGAACCGCCCAGCGCAACGGCGAGGACTTCGGGGAGGGCGGCGTACTCGGCGGCGATGCGGGCGGGGCGGTCGTGTGTGGTCATTCCCCATTGTCTCCCGATCAGAAGTCCTCGACCTCATTCGTCACGTCGTCCTCGGGCACGGCGACGTAACGGCGGGTGGTGTCCACGCTGGCGTGCCCGAGGAAGAGGCCCACCCGGGTAAAATCCCTCGTCGCCCGGTAGAGCCGGGTGCCCGAGTGCTTGCGGGCCGCGTGGAAGCCGCGCCAGGTGGCCCCGTGCCCGGCGGCGCGAAAGGCCTTGCCCATGCGGTAGGTCGCCTGCCCGTAGGTCCACTCGAAGAGGCGGGCGTCCGGCGCGGGGGGGGGCAGCGCCGCGAGGGCCGCCCGCACCCGCCGGCCCAGCGGCACGGTCCGCACCCGCCCGCCCTTGCCCCGGACGGTGACCCGGGCCGGCTGGGAGGGGCCGGGCGAGAGGTCGCCGCCGAGCAGGCCCAGCGCCTCGCCCACCCGCAGCCCCGCGTGGGCGCACAACAGGAGCAGCGCGGCCAGCCAGGGCTCGCAGTGCTCCAAGGCCGCGTCCACCTCGGGCCCGTACGGCGGATTCCGGACGATGCCGGGGGTGGGGTCGGGGGGAACGTGCGCGTCCTCGAAGGGCTGGGCGTCGGTGGCCCCGGCCCAGCGCAGCGCCCGGTACAGCGCCCGCGCCCCGGCGACATACTGGGCGACGGTTGAGGGGGAGAGGCGGCCCGTCTTGCCGTTGCCCTGGGACGCTCGCGTCTGGAGCCACGCGACGTACCGGCCACCGTCGCGCCGCCCCGGTCGCAGCAGGCTTACGCCGCCGTCCCGCGCCCACGGCACGAAGTCCCGCACGGCGAGGGCGTAGGCGTCCAGCGTCCGGCGGCTGGTGCGCGCACCCTTGCGGCTGGCCCCGAGCATGTAGGCGTGCGTCAGGGCGACGAGCGCCGCCGCGTCGTAGGTGCTCGCCGCCTCAACCGCCCGCACGCGCAGCGCCCGGTCGGTGAGGTCGGTCAGCGCGAGGGTGTCACGGGAACGGACCAGGGTCACCCGGGAGCCTCCACCAAGCGCAGGGCGAGCACGAGATGATCCTCGTCACCCATCGCCTCGACGATCACACCCCGGCAGACGTACTGCTCGCGCTCACTGAAAAAGAGCACGTCGTCGTAAGCGGCCGCTTCCTGCTCAGGAACGATAGACTGCACATACCTCCACGCCGAGCACTCTCCTGCCTGCACCCAGCGCCTCGCCTGCCACAGGGTGCGCTCAAGTTCCGGTAACTCCCGGGAGTCGGCGAGCGGTTGAAAGAGGTGGCGGGCGGTCGGCATCAGCGCGTCTACCCTACCTCATTTTCATCGAGATTGACACTAAGTCGGATTAGTGCGAAATCAAGCGGTTTCTAGAACTGGCTTCCCGGGTGCGCAACCGTTGATCAGGTTTGGACAGCGGTTGTGCATGTGGGGGTGGCCTTTCCATCCGACACGAAAAGCCCAACACTGCTGGGAAGCCCCGCCACTCTCGGCGGCGTTCCTGGGCCAGGGTGTTCAGGAACCTTTCTTCCATCTTCCGCCGAGTTCCTGGAGGTGCAGCATTCATCGACCGTTTCTCTTAAGCTTCACCTTGCGAGAAGTTCGACCAGAGCCCCTCCGCGGAGCGCGGGGTCTGACTCAGCCTCTCGGGCTGGGCAACACGAGGGCACGGCTGCACGCAAGAATTGGCAGATCTCCAACGACTTGCTCCTGGAAACCGGCTGAACCCCTCATTCTCGACCTTTCGTGGAGCCGCTTGCTCCTTTCTCCTTTCCCCGTTGCCTTGGCACAGGAGTCATGACATGCAAAATTCTTCCGCTTTACAGGTTGCCATCGTGGGCACGGGCTACGTGGGCCTGACCACCGGGGTCGCCCTGGCCCACCTGGGCCATACCGTCGTCGGCGTCGACCAGGACCCCGGCAAGGTCCAGATGCTCCGGGAAGGTCGCAGCCCCATCCACGAGGTGCATCTCGAAGACCTGCTGAGGGCCTCCGGCGAGCAGCTGCGCTTCACCACTCACCTGAGTGAGGGCCTCCAGGGTGCCGACGTCGCCATCATCGCGGTCGGCACGCCACCCAAGCCCAACGGCGAGGCCGACACCCGCTATGTCGAGGCCGTCGCCCGCGAGATCGCCCAGCACCTGACCGAGGGACAGCGGCTGGTGGTCGTCGTCAAGTCCACCGTGCCCATCGGCAGTAATCAGCGCGTCGCCTCGGTGATCGCCCGGGTGCTGCGCGAGCGGCAGGTCCAGGCCCACGTGAGCTTTGCCTCCAACCCCGAGTTCCTGCGCGAGGGCATGGCCCTCTACGACACCTTCTACCCCGACCGCATCGTCGTCGGCACGGCTGATGACCACGCCACCACTGTCTTGCGCCAGCTTTACCGTCCGCTGCTTGAACAGACCTTCACGCCGCCCCCCGGTCTCCCCCGCCCCTCTGCTTTTCCTCTCCCGCCGCTGGTCACCACCGACACGACGAGTGCGGAGATGATCAAATACGCGGCCAACGCCTTCCTCGCCACCAAGATCAGCTTCATCAACGAGATTGCCGGGCTGTGCGAGCGCGTCGGGGCGGACGTGACCGAGGTCGCCCGTGGCATGGGGCTGGATACCCGGATCGGGTCGCGCTTCCTGCAAGCCGGGCTGGGGTGGGGGGGAAGCTGCTTTCCCAAGGACACCCAGGCGTTGCAGGCGGTGGCCGCCGAGTACGGCTACACCATGCCGATCATCCAGGCGGCCCGCGACGTGAACGCACGGCAGCGGAAACTGATGGTCGAGAAGCTCCAGCGCACCCTCAAGGTGCTGCGCGGGCGGACGGTGGCGGTGCTGGGGCTGGCCTTCAAGCCCGGTACCGACGACGTGCGCGACTCGGCGGGCATGGACGTGCTGCGGATGCTGCTGGAGTGTGACGTGCATCTGCGGGCGTATGACCCGGTGGCGCTCGACGCTGCTCAACGGGCATTGCCGGACATGGAGGTGGACTGGGCCTACACGGCACAGGAGGCGTTGGAGGGGGCTGATGCCGTGCTGATCGCCACCGAGTGGGAGGAATTTCAGACGCTGGACTGGGCGGTGCTGGCCACCCGGATGCGCACGCCAGTGGTGGTGGACGGCCGTAACGTCCTGAATCCGGCGGCCTTGCGCGCCGCCGGATTCACCTACGTGGGGGTCGGCCGGTGAAACGGGCCCTGGTGACGGGCGGCGCCGGGTTCATCGGCTCGCATCTCGTGGACCGTCTGCTCGCCGAGGGCTGGCAGGTTTGTGTGGTGGACAACTTCGATCCCTTCTACCCTCGGCGGATCAAAGAGCAGAACATCGCCGCCCACCGTGCCCACCCCAACTACCGGCTACACGAATTTGACCTCCGTGATCTGGACGCCATGCGCGCGGCGCTGAGCGGCGCGTACGACGTGATCGTCCACCTCGCCGCCCGCGCAGGGGTCAGACCGAGCATCGAAGACCCCCTCGGCTATCAGGACGTCAACGTGCGCGGCACCCAGAATCTGCTCGAACTGGCGCGCGAGTGGGGGGTAGGACAATTCGTGTTCGCGTCAAGCAGCAGCGTCTATGGAGTGAACCCGAATGTGCCGTGGCGGGAAGACGACCCTGTGCTCCAGCCCATCAGCCCCTACGCCAGCACCAAGGTCAGCGGCGAGTTGCTGGGGCACGTGTATAGCCACCTGTACGGTATCCGCTTCGTGGGGCTGCGCTTCTTCACGGTGTATGGGCCGAGGCAGCGCCCGGACCTGGCGATCCACAAGTTCGCGCGACTGATGCTGGAGGGCAAACCCCTTCCCGTGTTCGGGGACGGCGGCACCCGGCGCGACTACACGTACATCGACGACATCATCCAGGGGGTGCGGGCGAGCATGGAGTACGACGGCAGCCGGTATGAGGTGATCAACCTGGGGAACAACCAGACGGTGAGCCTGCTGGAGATGATCCAGGGGTTGGAGGAGGCGCTGGGCGTGCAGGCCAAGATCGAGTGGCTCCCCGAGCAGCCCGGCGATGTGCCCCAGACCTGGGCGAGTGTCGAGAAGGCCAATGCCCTCTTCGGTTATGCCCCCACCCAGAAGTTCTCAAAAGGCGTGCGCGAATTCGCCACTTGGTTGGCCCAAACGGGTGAGCGGACTTCGGCGTAAGACACGAAGGGTCAAGGCGGAGGATAAAGTTTTCACTGAACAGGGCCGGGGCGGTGGGTGATCTGAGATTCAGGTCGTCCACCGCCCCGGCCCTGGGAGATCCCGCCGTGAACTACGCGGGGTCCACGGCGGTCCGGGCGAATCCTCAGGTGGCGGGAGGCTTCCTCTCGCCGACGGGGGCCTGACCTGGCCGGCCGGGCTGGCGTTTGCTCAGGGCGCGGGCGTAGGCGGCTTCCAGTTGGGGAACCTGGTACTCCCAGGAGAGGGCGCGGCGCATCCGCTCCTGCCCGATCTCTCCCATGCGGGCCCGGCGTTTGGGGTCAGCGAGAAGGTCGAGAATCTTCGCGGCGAAGTCCGTCTCCTCGTTGGGACGGGCGTACACGGACGCGTCGCCTGCCGAATAGCGTCCCTCGGTGAGGTCGAACTGCACGATGGGTTTGCCGAGCGCCATGTACTCCAACACCTTGTTCATCGTGGAGATGTCATTCATTGGGTTCTTTGGATCGGGTCCCACACACAGGTCACAGGCGGTCAACCGTTCAAGAAGCTCGGCCTGGTCGGTCACCATGCCGGTGAACTCCACGTAGGGGTCGAGTCCCATTCTGGTGCACATGACGCGCAGCTCCTCCAGCGAGGTGCCGCCGCCAATGATCATGAACTTGATGTCGGTGCGGCCCGAGTCCACGATGAGCCGCGCGACGCGCAGCAGGTAGTCGAGTCCATCTTGAGCGCCGATCACACCAACATATCCCACGAGGTACCGGAAGCCCGCCCGGTGGTGCTCCCCACCGGGGCGCGGCCGGAAGCGGTCGAGGCGCGGGCCGCTGCGCACGACGAAGACGTCCTCCGGGCGCTTACCACCCCGGCGCAACGCCAGCCGCTTGAACGACTCGTTCGTGGAGATCACCACGTCGGCGAGGGCGTACGTCAGGCGCTCGGCGATGAGCAGGCCCCGGTAAGGCAGGTCGCGCCGCCCGAACTTGGCGAGGTAGACCTCCGGGTTCACGTCGTGCTGGTCGAAGATGAAGCGGGTGCCGAACAACAGCTTGAAGGGGAGCGCGACGAGGAAGATCAAATCCGGCGGGTTGCAGGCGTGGATGACGTCGAAGCCCCGCTCGCGCCGCACCCGCCACGCCAGCCGCATCTCATGCGCGAGCGCCACGGCGTATTCGCGCACGAAGTCGAGCCCCCGGTGCCCTTCGGGCGGCTGCGGGTGGCGGTAGACGGCGATGCCGTCGATGACCTCGAAGGGCGCCGTGTGCTCCCGCCCGACCGGACAGATGACAGAGACCGAGTAGCCCGCGTCGCGCAGGGTCGTCGCCTCCATCCACACCCGCCGGTCGAAGGGCACCGGCAAGTTCTCCACGATGATCAGGACCCGGCGCCCGGCGTTGCCCCGTCCTCCACGGGCGCTCACGACATGACCTCTGCGTTCGGGTTCTGAACTTGTGACCGGACCTCCGGCTTGCCGGAACCGTAAGCAGCTACGTTCATATGACCTCCACGGGATCGAGTCTCCCGGTTTGGGGGGCGAGTTCGCGGTACAGGGCGTCAAGGCGACGCCAGGTGTGCTCAATGTTAAATTCCTGCCGGGCCCGCTCGTAAGCCGCGTCTCCCATCCGCCGGCACAGCGCGGGGTCGGCGAGCACCGCGCCGAGTGCCCCGGCAAGGGCCGCCTCATCGCCGGGCGGCACCAGACGGCCGCTCACCCCGTCCTCGATCAAATCGGGGATGCCGCCCACACTGGTGCTGACGGGCGTCACGCCGCGCGCCATCCCCTCCATCAGGGCAAGGGGCTGGCCCTCGAAAAAGGAGGGCAAGACGAGCACGTCTACCTCCTCCAGCAGCCGCGGTCCCTGCTCCGGGTCCACCCAGCCGAGAAGCTCCACACTGTCCGTGAGCCCCAGCTCGGTGACGAGGGCTTCCGCGGCGGGCCGCAGTGGACCGTCCCCCGCCAGGAGGAGCCGCGCCCCCGGCGGACGCTCGATCTGCGCCCAGGCACGCAGCAGCCCAAGAGGATTCTTACGCTCAATGAGGAGTCCCAGGAACAGCACTCGGGGGGGGCGTTCGGTGCGGCGCGGCGCGGCGCCAATGGCCACACCGTTGGGCACGGAGGTCACCCGCGCCCCCGGCGCGATGGCCGTCACAGCGCGGGCCAGGTGGGGCGAGAGGGTAACCACCCGGTTGGCGCGGGCCAGGGTGGCGCGCACGAGAGGCCGCACGGGACGCGGACAGCGCGAGTAGAAGTCCGCGAACTCCCCCGCGTGCAGGTGCAAGATCGTGGGGACGCGAAAGACCGCCCCGGCTATCCACAGCAGCAGCCCCTTGCGGGCGAAGCTGCCGTACGCCGCCGAGTGCAGGTGCACGATCTGCGGGCGGGCCGTGACACAGCGCCATACGAGGCGGGCCGTGCCCGAGGCGAAGAGGGCGAGCCAGCGCCGGGCCGGGCCTTCGTCGTGGGTGGCGACCGTCTCGACTTGCCAGCGGGTAAAAAGCGGGGTGGACCGCAGCGCGGCGACGTACCCGGCGATACCGCCCCGCGCCGCAGTGGCGACCCACAGGACCCGGGGAGGCGTCACGCCCCCACCGCCGATAGGCCTGCGGAGCTTTGCTGCTCTTGCTTACCAGGAATGCCAGACATGTGCGTTTTCCCCTCCCTGTCGCGCCCATCCCGCCGCGCGGAAGAATACGTCGCGGAAGTGCGCGGTCATGTGCGCCGTGGAAAACACCGTCTCGGCGCGGGCCCTCCCAGCGTCGCCCATCCGCGTGCGAAGCGCCGGGTCGGCGACGAGCTCGTTCAGCCGCGCCGCGAAGCCCGCGAGGTCCCCGTCGGGCACGAGAAAGCCCGTCTCGCCGGGCACGACGATCTCGTTCGGACCGTAATTGATGTCCATCGCCACGACGGGCAGGCGGCACGCCATCGCCTCCACGAGCACGTTCGCAAAACCCTCGGCGCGGGAGGTGAGCAAAAAGCCGTCGTGCCCCGCCAGGAACGCGTGTGGGTCGTGGACGTACCCCACGAAGCGCACCACGTCCTCTACACCGAGTTCGCGGGCGAGGGCTTCGAGTGCGCCCCGCTCGGGACCCTCCCCCGCCACGTCTACCCGGAAGTCGGCGCCGCCCTGCCGCGCGAGCCGGGCGGTCCGCAAGAGGCGGTCGAAACCCTTGCCGGGCACCAGGCGACCCATCGCCGCAAAGCGGGCCGGAGCCGAGAGGGCGCGGGGGGTAGGAAGCGGGGGGATGGCGGTGCCGTTGTACACCACCGTGCCACGGTTCGCCCGCGCCCCCCCTCGCACGAACTCGGCGAAGAGGCCCTGGGTCGGCACCACCCAGGCGTCGGCCTGCGCAATCACGTAGCGGCGCAGGAGCCGCTTGACCCGGCCGCGGTCATCCAGATTGGCGAGGGCGTTTTCCTCGTTGGCGACATGCACGAAGCGTCCCCGGCGGGGCAAACTCGCCACCGTCAGGCCCGCGTACCACAGCCGGGTGTAGACGATATCGGGGCGGAATTCGCGGATGCGCGCCTCCAGCAGCGGGCGGGCCCGCCGAAGATTGCCTGCCGCGTGCAGCACGCCCTGTTCCTTGGAGGCCAGGGGAGCGACCGCCAGGTCACGCAGGGGCAGTTCACTCACCCCCAGACGGCGCTCCAGGTCGGGGTCAAGCCTTGCACTGAAGAGCGTGACGAGCTCGCACTCGAACTCCTCGCGCGGCAACTCGTGCAGCAGTTGGGCGAGCTGTACCTCGGCGCCGCCGGGCGCGAGGCCGGGCAAGACCGCCATCAGGCGCAGCGGGCGGGTCATCGGCGCTTCCAGATGGAGCGGGAACCGTTCATGCAATTCTCCTGGGGGCCGCAGCCACCGTGGGTGGAAAGAGGGCTTTCGCCAATACCGCCGCGCCGGACCAGCCTTCCTGGCCGCACCGAGAGCCGGGCCGACCTCGGTTCCTGGCGGTGTCGATGGGTTCAAAATCTCGGATGCTGTACCTCCAGGGCCGCGAGCGAAGCAGTGGTGGGTGGGAATACTTCCAGACACCCACCCCAGGGGTTGGTCAGGAGAGGACGGCCTCCTGCGCAGTGTTGTGCTTTTGCCGCTGTATAGAAAGATCACCCCCCACATGCGCAACCGCTGTCCAGACCTGATCAACGGTTGCGCACGCACCTCTGGGAAGACCTCCTGGACCTGACAACAGGGCTCACCCTCCGTGTCTCACCGTGCGCCCGGCCGCCCCACCTTGGACCGGTGCCACCGCGGCGCCATCCGCAGAAGACTAAACGGAGAGGTTTCTGTAAGAACCTTCGACGGCTGTCCTCTGGGAGGGAAGCGACCGTCGTCTCCACATCGTCTTTCCCATCACTTCACCCGCAGGCGCGACGGTCTGACTGCGCTGTCCCGAGTCGGTGAGTCGAGGGCTCGGAGGGCTTCGATCTCATACACCTGTGAGAAGACGCCAACGCCGCCGAGGAGCGTTGTTTCGACCGTTCCCAGACCGGCCCCGGAGCAGTCCACTAAGCAGTGAAGTCCGACAAAACTCTTACAAATTCAGGCAGGCCTGTTCGTTTCCTGACACTTCACTGACAGATTCGTCACAAAGGTCCCACGTGAACTACATCATCACCTTAATACTTTCCTGTGCAGAAGCTAATAGAGCTTAAAAAAACGCTCATGTATCGTCCCTAAGTATGAAACTCATGAAATTTCCTTCACCCCTTGCTCAAAGGGTGTTGGCTTTTACGACGTTGGCGCTGATGGTGGGATGCGGCACCACGCCCCCCCCAGCCATTCAACCATCGGCGGGGTTGCAGTTGGAGGCGGAGGCGGGCACGGTGGTGGCGGACGTTCTGGCCCCTCAGGCCAATGTCGAGACCGGCAGCATCACCAACGGCTACGTGTTCGACGACGCGGCGGCCAGCGGCGGCAAGGCCATGATGCTGCACTCCACGAACAGCGCCGTGCGGTTCACGGTGCCCACGAGCTTCACGGCGGGTACGTATACGGTGCGGGTACGGGGTCGTGGGGTGAATTACAACGGAAACCCCATTGTGGCGTTGAGGAGCGGCGGCACAGGGATCGGCACCCAGGAACTCTCCTCCGCGTCGTATAGCACCTACACCTTCGGGAACTATGTGCTCAAGCCGGGAGACGTTCTGGATGTCGTGTTCACCAACGACGCCTACGGCGGTTCGTCCGCCACCGACCGCAACGCTGTTGTGGACTACCTGATGATCGACCCGGTGACGAGTGCGACCACCACGCCGAGCACGCCCACGACGACCCCTACCACAGCGCCGACCACACCCACGACGACCGTGCCCGCCGGTGCGGTAGATGTGAGAACCTTCGGTGCCAAGGGCGACGGCGTCACCGACGATACAGCGGCGCTCCAGAAGGCCGCCGGGAGCAAGAAGTCTCTGCTCTTCCCGGCCGGGAGATACCTGATTGGAGCCCAGATCACCTTCTCCGACCTGAACGGCGTGACGGTGGCCGGCCAGGGTGCCACGATCCTCGCCAAGTCAACTATGCCGGACACCGCCGCGCTGCTGATGTTCGTGAACCCAGTCAACGTGAGGGTCAGCGGGTTGAGCGTGACGGGGAAAAATACCGGTGACGGCCTCTCCACCCCCTGGCAGGACGGCATCTGGATCAGCGGTGGCAGCGACACGACCGTCGAGAACAACACGGTCAGCCGCGTGGCGGGCACCGCCATCCGCGTCGAAAAGGCCACACGGACGACCGTGCAGGGCAATACGGTTTTCGCGGTAGGTGCGCACGGCATCTGGGGCAACGAGAGCACCACCCAGAAGTACTTGAACAACACGGTGACGGGGCTCCTCACGTCCTCAACGGCGCGGACCACCCAAGGCATCGGGATCATGGGCACACTCGGCGAGGGGTACGTCATCGAGGGCAACACCATCAAGAACATAGCCAACACCGCCACGAAGACCGAGGGGGCCTCGAACGTCGTCTACCGCAAGAATACGGTGACGGGCTACCGGCGCGACGGCATCAAAATCATGCCACTTCAGGACCGGGGGTTCTACGTTCCCACCGTCTCGAACGGCGTCATCGAAGGGAACACGGTGAGCGGCTTTACCGGTGCCCCCGATGTGTGCGGGTCGGGCCTCAAGCTCGGGAGCGTGCTGGGCGGGGCGATCCGGGGGAATACCTACATTGGCACCTTCGGCCAGGTACAGCCCCCCTGCGGCTTCGAGGACGGCATCACGCTGGAGCCGTATATGGGCGCCGCCGTCCCCAATAACATCACCATCGAAAACAACGTCGTGGACAATGCGTACGACGGAGTCCGCCTGAACACGACGTCGACCGTCCTGAGAGGGAACCGGGTGACCCGCAGCGGGCGGCTGGCACTGGTGTTCAATAACAACACCACCGGCACACAGGTGCTGAGCAACGTCTTCGACGGGTCGAACGGCATCGTGGCCCTGCTCGCCAGCGGCGTGAGGAACACCCTCTTTCAGGGCAACACCTTCGCGGGCGGTGACGCAGGCGTGTACAGCGAGGCCTCATCGAACACGGGCAACAGCTTCTTGGGCAACGCCTTCGGCAGTCTTAAGGACCCCATCACTCACCTCAACGCCGGCTACATCTGCTCGGGCAATACGGGCACCAACGTCGCCTCGAAGTGCCGCTGAGGAACACCAACCTTCCGCCCCGCCTAAGCGTCCCGCTCCCCGATTTTGTCGGAAAAGGCGGGACGCTTTCGGTGCGACTTATGGTTGGCCCCTCTCTTGGGCAAGCCTTGAAATTGAACGGTGGCCCGCACGTCGGCTCCCAAGTGCCCGGCAAGCTGGGCTCCAGGGAGGATTCATGTTGAAGCAGACCCGACACGACGACCTCGTGATCTATACCTCGGACGACCCCAGCCAGCGCACCCGCGCCGTCGTGGAGGACGGTGACCGTTACGCCCTGGTCGAGACCAGGGAAGCAACCTACACCGAGAACGAGGGGGCGGCCTACAATCCCGAGCAGTTTATGGCGACTGTCGCTGATTACTACAGGCAGGGCCGTGGTCAGCCAGTCGAGAGCCCACAGGCTGGTCTGGGCGAGGGGAGTAGGTAACCCCAGATCCGGTCACCCGCATCGGGACTCATGCCCCAGGCCAGACGGCGGCCTCGACGGCGAAGCGCCCGACCCCACGAGGGAGCGGGCGCCTCGCGGGCCACGCTCAGGGCGCCCGCAACGCCGTCCAGGTTGTATCCCCCTGGGTTCTGCGATAGATGATGTTGTCTGTGCCGCGCGCCAGGGTCGTCACCCGTCCCGCCGAGTCCGGCTGCGCCCCAACCAAGGCGACGAAGGAGCCGCCGAGGTTACTCCAGTCCAGCCAACCCCCGTTCGGGCTGCTCTGCCGAACGCTCTGCACGACACCACCGACACTGCGCACGGACACGACGATGGTGCCGTCCGGGTTGCTCGCCACCGCCGGAGATCCGGTAAACTGCACCTCCCCGAGTCTGCTCCAGCCTCCCCAGCCCCCCCCGTACGTCTGCCAGCGGTGGTAGAGCTTGCCGTCAGTGCCGCGCACGAACACCTCCAAACGCCCGTCCTGGTCCTGCCCGACCACGGGGTGCGTGTCGGCCCCGAAAGTCCCGCCGAGTGACTGCCAGGCTCCCCAGCTGCCATTGGCCGCCGTCTGCGAGACGGTGTAGATCGCCCCGTCATTGGCGCGGACGAAGAGCACCAGGCGTCCAGAGGTGTCGAGGGCGACGGCCGGGTTCGAGGTGACCTTCGGCCCGCCGATGCCCACCCAATTGCCCCAGTTCCCATTTGGCGCGACCTGCGACTTGAGGTAGATCTGGCCGTCGTTGCCGCGAACGAAGACGCTCAGGGCGCCGCCCGCCTGCCGGGCCGCCACCGGGACGGAGGAGACAACGCCTCCCAGGTTGATCCAGTCGCCCCAGGCCCCGCCGCTGCTCACCTCGGTCTTCACCATCACCCGGCCACCATTGCTGCGTTCGAAGGCCGCGAGGCGACCGTCTGCCATGTTAACGACTGTGGGGGGAGCCGGGTAATTCCCCCTCAAATCCTCCCACGCGCTCCAGGTCGGACCTCCCGGAGCCGTCTGCATCATCTTGAGGGGACTGCTGCTGCGGTCGCCGATCACGAAAGCGACCAGGCGGCCGTCGGAGAGACGGGCGACCGTGCCGCCCTGGTTCACGTCGACATGGAAGTACTGACGTTTGCTCCACTCGAGGTAGAACTCGCCCGACTGACCCTGCGCGACGCAGGTGACCCCACCGCTCGGAGGGCAGATGATCGGGTCGTAGGCCGCGTACGTCTTGAAGAGGTTCGCCTTGGTGTTGAACTGCTCTGTCGTCACGTTCTGCGGCTCTACGCCGATGTTGTAGTCTCGGTACTGCACGGTGACGTGAGGGGCCGCATAGGCCTTGTCGGCCGCCTCGCCGAAGCGCCCGGCGGCGATGTGGTCGGGGTGCTCGACCCTGTTGCCGTAAACCACGGGGGCCGTGTCCTGAATATGAACGTACTTGGCCTCCGAGACGGTGAGCACGTTCGTCAGGACGTTGAGGACTTCCTGACGGGTGAAGGTGTTCGAGTTGTCGAGGGCGGGGGCAGAGAGGGAGGAATTGGTGCTGTCCCAAAGGGCGCGCATGGTCACACCGCTGCTGCTGCTTTCCCGCAGCCTCAGGAACATCAGGCGCACCCGGGGGTTGCCCTGCAACACCGAGGTCCGGATCGCCTTGCCCCCGAAGGTGTAGATCTGCTGGGTCCAGGTGTTCGGCACCCCGGCCATCCGGGCGTAGGCGTCACGCTCGCCGTCCTCGCGGCTGCGCCAGTACTGCTGGTAATCCAGGCCGTACTGCTGGGTTCCGTACTCGTTGTCCCCAGCCGTCAGGAATACCGTGACGACGCAGTGGTTCTGCGAGATCGCCGTGGCGATGTCCGGGTTCATGAACAGCAGGTCGTCGTCCTGGTGAGCGGCGATAAAGACGTCCTGGGCGTCGTTGCACAGGTCGGGCGCGAAGCTGAGCGACTTCACGAAGGGCAGGGAGTTGATCTCGAAGTTGGAGGTCGACTTGGCCGGCATATAGGCCGACAGGCCCCCCTCCGCCGCATTGTGGGGGGCAGCGGAGGGCACGTCGGCCGGGTTGCTACAAGCATTCAACAGCAGAGCAGTGACCAGCGGCGCAGCCAGGAGCGGGAAACGAGACATGGGCAGAATACCTCCCGGAGGAAAACAACGTTTCCGGGTCCGGTCTCACCACTCGCTCTTCCGCCCCCGCTGGTGACCGACGGTGGGGGTGGCCTCATCGCTTACCCGATGACTCACTCTAGGCTAACTGCCAACTCATGTAAATACTTCACAAATTCCGGTCGATGGGGGGAGGTGGGGGCCCAGTCCGCCCACGTTGTGCTCCCTTACTGACCCTGTGCCATGCCCTGCAAGTGCGGCAGCATTCGGTCCACGACGCGCTCCCAGGTGAACTGCTCACGCACCCGCTCATAGGCGTGATGCCCGAGTTCCTCGGCCAGTCCGGGGTCGCGCAGAAGTCGCAACATGGCTGCCGCCAGCGCCGGGGGTGAGCCCTGTTCCACGAGCAGGCCGGTGCGGCCCTGCTGCACGATCTCGGAGGCAGGACCGACGTTGAGCGCGACGCACGGCAGACCGTGGCCCATCGCCTCGCAGAAAACGTGGCCCCAGGGCTCAAAAGACGGCATCACGAAAAGCCGCGCCTGAGCGTAGAGGTCGGCGAGCGCCGCCCGGTCGCTCACCCGTCCGATCCAGCGCACACCGGGCTGGGGGGGCGCCTTGGGCAGACGAGGACCCACGATCCAGAGCTCCGCCTCTGGAAGCTGTCCCCGCACCTCCTGAAAGGCCCGCAGGACGTCCAGTCCCCCTTTGCGCTCGAAGTCGAAGCCGACGAAGAGGGCGACTTGCGTGTCGTACCTCTTGTGCTCCAGCGTCGGGGCCATCAGGTTGGTGCCCGCCCCGACGCGGACGACCCGGGCGGGGTCACAGCCATAGTCCTCGATGAGGGAACGGGCCGTGAAGTCGCTCCAGGGAAAAAGCCGCGCCGCGCCCTGGTAAACGTCCCGTTCGAGCCGCATCCAGTCGGTCATCGCCCCCTTAGAGGGTGTTTGAAAAGGGTCAGGTCCTGCGGCAGTTTTGAGGTGTGAAACGCAAAACATACCCGAGTGACCTGACCCGGAAGCAGTTTAAGCGCCTTGAGCCGCTGTTGCCTGCGGGCCG
>NZ_JAHKSN010000017.1:0-70000 GCF_018863415.1 Deinococcus aestuarii
CAACGTGACCTTCACGGTGGAGCTGATCAAGCCCATCGCCATGGAGGAGGGCCTGCGCTTTGCCATCCGTGAGGGTGGCCGCACCGTCGGCGCCGGCGTCGTCACCAAGGTCCTGGAGTAAAGTCATGGTCGCCCCGAAGATCCGTATCAAACTGCGTGGTTTCGACCACAAGGCGCTGGACCAGTCCGCGAGCAAGATCGTGGACACGGTCCGGCGTACCGGGGCGGACGTGAGCGGTCCCGTGCCGCTCCCCACCCGCATCCGCCGCTTCACGGTGCTGCGCTCGCCCTTCAAGTACAAAGACGCGCGCGAGCACTTCGAGATCCGCACCCACAACCGTCTGGTGGACATCATGAACCCCACCAAGAAGACGATTGACTCGCTGATGACCCTCGACCTCCCCACGGGCGTGGACATCGAGATCAAGACCGTCGGGGGCCGGGCATGACCAAGGGCATCCTCGGCACCAAGATCGGCATGACCCAGATCTGGCGCGGCGACCGGGCCGTGCCTGTGACGGTCGTGCTCGCCGGTCCCTGCCCCGTCGTGCAGCGCAAGACGCGGCAGACGGACGGTTACGAGGCCGTGCAGATCGGCTTCGCGCCCAAGCAGGAAAAGCGTGTGACGAGGCCCCTGCTCGGGCACTTCCGCAAGGCGGGCGTGTCCCCGGTGCGCTTCCTGCGCGAGTTCCGCGACTTCGCCCCCGAGGGCGACACCGTGAACGTGGACATCTTCGCCGCGGGCGAGAAGATCGACGCGACCGGCACCAGCAAGGGCAAGGGCTTCCAGGGCGTCATGAAGCGCTGGAACTTTCAGGGCGGTCCCGCGAGCCACGGCTCGAAGAAGTGGCACCGCCGCCCCGGGTCCATCGGCCAGCGCAAGACGCCGGGCCGCGTGTACAAGGGCAAGAAGATGGCCGGGCACATGGGCATGGAGCGCGTCACCGTGCAAAACCTCGAGGTCGTCGAGGTCCGCCCGGGCGAGAACCTGATCCTCGTGAAGGGGGCCGTCCCCGGCGCGAACGGCGGGCTCGTCGTCCTGCGCCAGGCCGTCAAGGGAGGCAGGTAAGATGGCGCAGATCAACGTCATCGGTCAGAACGGCGGTCGCTCCATCGAGCTCGACCTGCCGGAAGTGAACCCACACGTGCTGCACGAGGTCGTGACCTGGCAGCTCGCGGGTCGCCGCCGCGGCACGGCCAGCACCAAGACGCGGGCCGAGGTCAGCCGCACCGGCAAGAAGATGTACAGCCAGAAGGGCACCGGTAACGCCCGCCACGGCGACCGATCCGTTCCCACCTTCGTGGGCGGCGGCGTCGCGTTCGGGCCCAAGCCCCGCTCCTACAGCTACACCCTGCCCCGCAAGGTCCGGCAGCTCGGCCTGGCGATGGCCCTCGCCGACCGCCAGCAGAGTGGCAAGCTCCTCGCGGTGGACGGCTTCGGCCTCGACGGCAAGACCAAGGGCTTTGTCACCTGGGCCAGGGAGAACGGGATGGACGGCGGCGAGCGTGTGCTGATCGTCACCGACGACGCGCAGACCCGTCTGGCGGCGCGCAACGTCGCGTGGGCGACCGTGCTCCCGGTCGCGGGCCTGAACGTGTACGACATCCTGCGCCACGAGCGCCTGGTGATCGACGCGGTGGCGCTGGAACCCGCCCAGGACGACGGGCAGGCCGACCCGGCCAGTGCCCAGCAGGAAGGGGCCGCGCAATGAGTTTCTACGACATCATCAAGCAGCCCGTCATCAGCGAGAAGGCGTACGCGGGTATGGAGCGCGGGGCGTACTCGTTCTGGGTCGACCCCAAGGCGACGAAAACCGAGATCAAGACCGCCGTGCAGCAGGCGTTCGGCGTGACCGTGATCGGCATCAGCACCATGAACGTCGCGGGCAAGCGCAAGCGCGTGGGCAAGTTCGTCGGCCACCGCGCGGACCGCAAGAAGGCCGTCGTGCGCCTCGCCGAAGGCCAGAAGATCGAGGCCCTTGAGGCCCTGGCCTAAGGAGATTTGGAACATGGCCGTCAAGAAATACCGCCCGTATACCCCGTCGCGTCGCCAGATGACGACGGCGGACTTCTCGGGCCTGACCAAGAAGCGCCCCGAAAAGGCCCTCACCGAGGCCCTTCCCAAGACCGGCGGACGCAACCACCACGGCCGCGTGACCAGCCGCTTCATCGGCGGCGGGCACAAGCGCCTCTACCGCATCATCGACTTCAAGCGCCGCGACAAGGCGGGCGTGACCGCCAAAGTCGCCGCCATCGAGTACGACCCCAACCGCAGCGCCCGCATCGCCCTGCTGCACTATGTGGACGGCGAGAAGCGGTACATCCTGGCGCCCGAGGGCCTGACCGTCGGCGCGACCGTGAACGCGGGCCCCGAGGCGGAGCCCAAGCTCGGCAACGCCCTGCCGCTGCGCTTCGTGCCGGTCGGCGCGGTGGTGCACTCGGTCGAGATGCTGCCCGGCAAGGGCGCGCAGATCGCCCGCTCCGCCGGGACCTCGATCCAGGTGCAGGGCAAGGAGCGCGACTACGTGATCCTGCGCCTGCCCAGCGGCGAGTTGCGGCGCATTCACAGCGAGTGCTACGCGACCATCGGGACCGTGGGCAACGCCGAGCACAAGAACATCGTGATCGGCAAGGCGGGACGCAGCCGCTGGCTGGGCCGCAAACCCCACGTGCGCGGCAGCGCGATGAACCCGGTCGACCACCCGCACGGCGGTGGTGAGGGCCGCACCGGCGCGGGCCGCCAGCCGGTCAGCCCGACGGGACAGCTCGCCAAGGGCCTGAAGACCCGCAAGAAGCGCAAGATCAGCGACCGCTTCATCATCTCCCGGCGCGCCGGGAAGTAAGGAGGGGAACAGATGCCCCGCAGCCTGAAGAAAGGGCCGTTCGTGGATGACCACCTCCTGAAGAAGGTGGACGCCCAGAACGAGCGCCGCGACAAGCGCGTCATCAAGACGTGGAGCCGCCGCAGCACGGTCGTGCCCGAGATGATCGGCCACACCATCGCGGTCCACAACGGCAAGCAGCACATCCCGGTCTTCGTGAACGAGCAGATGATCGGCCACAAGCTCGGTGAATTCTCGCCGACCCGCACCTACCGTGGTCACGGCAGCGAGAAGAGCGCCAAGGGGAGCAAGAAGAAATGACCGCCCCCGTGAGTGAGCAGACCTTCCGCAACAAGAAGGAGCGCAAGCAGCAGGTCAAGCTGCGCAAGCCCGGCTACGCCGTGGCGCGGTACGTGCGCATGAGCCCGCGCAAGGTGCGCCTCGTCGTGGACGTGATTCGCGGCAAGAGCGTGGCCGAGGCCGAGGACCTGCTGCGCTTCATCCCGCGCGCGGCCTCCGAGCCCGTCGCCAAGGTCCTCAAGAGCGCCAAGAGCAACGCCGTGAACAACGACGAGATGCTCGAGGACCGCCTCGTGATCAAGGCGGCGTACGTGGACGCCGGGCCGACCCTCAAGCGCCTGATTCCCCGCGCGCGCGGCAGCGCCAACATCATCAAGAAGCGCACGAGCCACATCACGATCATCGTGGGCGAGCGCGAAGTCCGCAGCAGGGGGAACAGCTAATGGGCAACAAGATCAACCCGAACGGCTTCCGCCTGGGCATCACCCGGGGCTGGAACAGCCGCTGGTACGCCGGCAAGAAGGGCTACGCGAAGCTCGTCAAGGAAGACGAGCGGATTCGCACGCTGGTGAACAAGAAGCTCGCCGCCGCCGGCATCGCCCGCATCGAGATCGAGCGCGCGGGCCAGCAGGTCAACGTGATCATCAGCGCGGCCAAGCCCGGCATCGTGATCGGCAAGGGCGGCGAGAGCATCAAGCAGCTTCGCGGTGACATCGAGCGGGTCGTCAGCGCGGGCACGGTGGCCGTCAACGTCGCCGAAATCCCCAATCCCAACATCAGCGCGCCGCTGGTGGCCCTGCGGATCGCCGAGCAGATCGAGCGCCGCTTCGCCTTCCGCCGCGCGATGAAGCAGGCGGCCCAGCGGGTGATGGAGTCCGGCGCCCGTGGCGTCCGTGTGATCCTCTCCGGTCGCCTCGGCGGCGCCGAGCAGGCCCGCACCGAGAAGGTGCTCGAAGGCCGCGTGCCGCTGCACACCCTGCGCGCCGACATCGATTACGGCACCGCCCGCGCGGAGACGACCTACGGCTCGCTCGGCATCAAGGTGATGGTGTTCAACGGCGAGGTGATCGGCGGCAAGACGGAGACGCTGGCCCGCCCTCCCCGCCGCGACGACCGCCGCCCCGAAGGTGGCGACCGTCCGAACCGCCGCCGCCCCACCGCGCGGCGCCGCCCCGGAGGTGAGTGATGCTTCTCCCGAAGCGCACCAAGTTTCGTAAACAGCACCGCGGCCGGATGACCGGCGACGCCAAGGGCGGCGATTACGTGGCCTTCGGCGACTACGGCCTCGTCGCGCTGGAGCCCGCCTGGATCCGCAGCAACCAGATCGAGGCGTGCCGCATCGTGATGAGTCGCCACTTCCGGCGCGGCGGTAAGATCTACATCCGCATCTTCCCCGACAAGCCCGTGACCAAGAAGCCCGCCGAGACCCGAATGGGCAAGGGCAAGGGTGCGGTCGAGTTCTGGGTGAGCGTCGTGAAGCCGGGCCGCGTGATGTTCGAGGTTTCCGGCGTGACCGAGGAGCAGGCCAAGGAGGCGTTCCGCCTCGCCGGGCACAAGCTCCCGATCCAGACCAAGATGGTCAAGCGCGAGGTCTACGATGAAGCCCAGTGAGATGAGAAGCCTCGGGCTGGCCGACTTCGACCGCGAGATCGCCGCCCGCAAGAAGGAACTGATGGAGCTGCGCTTCCAGGGCGCGATGGGCAACCTCGCCCAGCCGCACCGCGTGCAGCAGCTCCGCCGCGAGGTCGCGCAGCTCAACACCGTCAAGGGTGAGCTGACCCGCGCCCAGACCACGGGAGAGAGCCGATGAAAAAGACCTTCACGGGCGTCGTGGTGAGCGACAAGGCCGACAAGACGGTGAGCGTCAAGGTCGAGCGCCGCTTCACGCACCCCCTGTACGGCAAGGTCGTCACGCGCAGCAAGAAATACGCCGCGCACGACGAGACCAACGAATACAAGATCGGTGACCGCGTCGAGATCATCGCCGTGCGCCCGATCAGCAAGACGAAGACCTGGAAGGTCACGAAGCTGATCGAGCGCCCGCGCGGCATCGAGACCACCGCGGTCGAGACCGAAGGGAGCCCGGCATGATCATGCCCCAGTCCCGCCTCGACGTGGCGGACAACAGCGGCGCGCGCGAGATCATGTGCATCCGCGTGCTCAACAGCGGCATCGGCGGCAAGGGCCTCACCACGGGCGGCGGCGGCAACAAGCGCTACGCCCACGTCGGTGACATCATCGTCGCCTCGGTCAAGGACGCGGCCCCACGCGGCGGCGTGAAGGCGGGCGACGTGGTGAAGGCCGTCGTCGTGCGGACGAGCCACGCGATCAAGCGCGCGGACGGCTCGACCATCCGCTTCGACAAGAACGCCGCCGTCATCATCAACAACCAGGGCGAACCGCGCGGCACCCGCGTCTTCGGGCCGGTCGCCCGCGAGCTGCGCGACCGCCGCTTCATGAAGATCGTGTCGCTCGCGCCGGAGGTGCTGTGATGCCTCTTCCCAGTGCAGGGTCTCACCACAACAACAAGCTCCATGTCAAGAAGGGCGACACCGTGGTCGTTCTGCGCGGCAAGCACAAGGGCGCGACCGGCAAGGTTCTCCTCGCGCTGCCGGAAGCTGCCAAGGTCGTCGTCGAGGGCGTGAACCTCGTGACCAAGCACGTCAAGCCCTCGGCGAGCAACCCCCAGGGCGGCATCGAGCAGCGCGAGGGCGCCATGCACGCGAGCAAGGTCGCGCTGGTGGACCCCGAGACCGGCAAGGCCACCCGCATCCGCAAGCAGATTGTGGACGGCAAGAAGGTCCGCGTCGCCGTGAAGAGCGGCAAGGTCATCGACTGATTCAGGGCCACGCTCAGGCGTGATCCCGGGCGACCAAGACCGCCCGAAGAGAGGCAAGAGACATGCAGACGCTCAAGACGAAGTACAACGAGCAGGTGCGCCCCGCGTTGATGACGCAGTTCGGATACAGCAGCGTCATGGCCGTGCCGCGCATCGAGAAGATTGTGGTGAACGAGGGCCTGGGGTCCTCCAAGGAGGACAGCAAGGCCATCGACCGGGCGGCGCGCGAGCTCTCGCTCATCACCCTGCAAAAGCCCATCGTCACCAAGGCGAAGAAGAGCATCTCCAACTTCAAGCTTAGGCAGGGAATGCCGGTCGGCATCAAGGTCACGCTGCGCAATGAGCGCATGTACGTGTTCCTGGAGAAGTTGATCAACATCGGGCTGCCGCGCATCCGCGATTTCCGGGGGATCAATCCCAACGCCTTCGACGGGCGCGGGAACTACAACCTGGGCATCAAGGAGCAACTGATCTTCCCCGAGATCACCTATGATATGGTTGACAAGGTGCGCGGGATGGACATCACCATCGTCACGACTGCCAAGACCGACGAGGAAGCTCGCGCGCTGCTCCAGGCGATGGGTCTCCCGTTCCGCAAGTAAGGAAAG
Organism: Deinococcus aestuarii; assembly: GCF_018863415.1. Taxonomy (NCBI): domain Bacteria; kingdom Thermotogati; phylum Deinococcota; class Deinococci; order Deinococcales; family Deinococcaceae; genus Deinococcus; species Deinococcus aestuarii. Next base: position 6,570 of record NZ_JAHKSN010000017.1, read on the forward strand.
CTTATGGCGAAGACCTCGAAAGTTGTGAAGGCGGAACGCGGCAGCAAGTTCGCCGTGCAGGACTACAACCGCTGCTCCCGCTGTGGCCGCGCCCGCGGCTACTACCGCTTCTTCGGCCTGTGCCGCATCTGCATCCGCGAGCTGGCCCACAAGGGCGAACTGCCCGGCGTGAAGAAGAGTAGCTGGTAAGACCGGCTTCCGCCCCGCCCCAGCCCCCCTGGATACGAACCCCCCGCCCCGCGAGGAGGCACTTTGGGTGGTGATCGTCCGGGAGACGGGAAGGACCCAACAGAAGAAAGGGCTTGCCCCGCCAACAAGAGGCAAGGCCGCGTTCTTTGGGAAGACTCGGGAGGTCGCACACGCGGCTTCCCCCCCGCCCGGGGCCACCGCGCCCCCGGAGGAACCATGCTGAGTGATCCCATCGCCGACATGCTCACGCGCATTCGCAACGCGACGCGCACCTACAAGGAGAGCGTCGATATCCCGGCCTCCAAGTTCAAGGAGGAACTCGCCAAGCTGCTCGTGCGCGAGGGCTACGTGGCGGGCGTCGAGCGCGTCCGCCCGGAAGGCCAGAAGTTCGACGTGTTGCGCGTGACCCTCAAGTACGGCCAGAAGCGCGAGCAGGTCATCAAGCACATCGAGCGCATCAGCCGTCCGGGTCGCCGCGCGTACGTGAGCGCCGACAACCTGCCCCGCATCCAGCGCGGGCTGGGCGTCGCGGTCGTCTCGACGAGCAAGGGCCTGCTTCCCGACCGTGAGGCCCGTCGTCAGGGCGTCGGCGGCGAAGTCATCTGCGTGCTCTGGTAATCGCCCCCATCCCTGAACACGGGGCCCCGGCAACGGACCCCGACACTTAAGGAGACCCATGTCACGTATTGGCAGACAACCCATCGCCGTGCCCAGCGGCGTGACCGTGAACGCCGACCCCGGCCTGTTCCGAGTCAAGGGGCCCAAGGGCGAACTCACCGTCCCCTTCAACCCCGAACTCAACATCCGCAACGAGGACGGCCAGCTTCTCGTCGAGCGTCCCAGCGACCGCCAGGAGCACCGCGCTCTGCACGGCCTGACCCGCACGCTGGTCGCCAACGCCGTCAAGGGTGTTTCGGACGGTTTCACCATCAACCTCGAACTGCGCGGGGTCGGTTACCGTGCCCGCCTCGTCGGCAAGAACCTGGAGCTGACCATCGGCTTCAGCCACCCCGTCGTCATCGAGCCGCCCGCCGGGGTCACCTTCGCGGTGCCCGAGCCCACCCGCATCGATGTGAGCGGGATCGACAAGCAGCTTGTCGGTCAGGTGGCCGCGAACGTCCGCAAGGTGCGCAAGCCCGACGCCTACCACGGCAAGGGTGTGCGCTTCGTCGGCGAGCAGATCGCCCTCAAGGCCGGTAAGGCCGGTGCCACGGGCGGGAAAGGGAAGAAGTGATGGCGAACCTGACCGCAGAGCGCCGCAGACTGCGCGCCCGCCGCAAGGTGCGCGTGGCCGCCGGGGAGCGCCCCCGCCTGAGCGTGTTCCGTTCCAGCAAGCATATCTACGCCCAGATCATTGACGACCAGACCGGCACCACGCTGGCCGCCGCGAGCAGCAGCGCCGTCAAGACGGGCACCAAGACCGACACCGCCGCCGCCGTGGGCCGGGCGCTGGCCGAGGCCGCCGCCGCCAAGGGCGTGAGGCAGGTTGTCTTCGACCGTGGGGGGTACAAGTACCACGGACGTGTGAAGGCGCTCGCGGACGCGGCGCGGGAGGGTGGCCTTGACTTCTAACCGTCGAAATGACCGTGAGCGCGAGACGAGCGAGTTCGAGGAGCGGATGCTCTTCGTCAACCGCACGTCCAAGACCTACCAGGGTGGCCGCCGTTTCCGCTTCGCCGCGCTCGTGATCCTCGGGGACCGCAACGGTCGCGTGGGGATGGGCATCGGCAAGGCGAAGGAGGTGCCCGTCGCCATCGAAAAGGCGAAGTCCATCGCGCGCAAGAACATGATCCAGGTGCCGGTGGAGAACGGGACCATCCCCCACGACATCGTGGGTGAGAACTCGACCAGCCGGGTGCTCCTCAAGCCGGCCGCCCCCGGCACGGGCGTGATCGCGGGGACGGTGCCCCGTTCCATCGCCGAACTCGCGGGCATCACCAACATGCTGTCCAAGGAACTCGGCAGCCGCAACAAGGTCAACGTGGCCTACGCGGTGTTCGACGGCCTGAAAAACCTCCGCACCGCCAAGCAGGTGCGCGCGATTCGCGGCATCACGGCCCCGGCGGCGCAGCCCACCCAGGCCGGAGGTGCCCAGTGACCGCCCCCGCCCAGACCGTAAAGGTGACCCTGAGGCGCAGCGTGATCGGTCGCCCCAAGAATCAGGTCGAGACCGTCAAGGCGCTGGGCCTGCGCAAGATCGGTGACAGCCGTGAGCTGACCGATACCCCCTCGGTGCGCGGCATGATCAAGACCGTGGCGCACCTCCTGGAGGTGGAAGCGTGAAACTGCACGAACTTACCCCCGCGCCGGGGAGCCGCAAGAACCGCAAGCGCGTGGGCCGTGGCCCCGGCGGCACCGACAAGACCGCCGGGCGCGGGCACAAGGGCCAGAAGGCGCGCAGCGGTGCGGGCAAGGGCCAGTTCTTCGAGGGCGGCCGCTCGACACTGATCAGCCGCCTGCCCAAGCGCGGCTTCAACAACGTCGGCACGACGTACGAGGTGATCAACCTCTCGCAGCTCGACCGCGTGGAGGGGGAGACCCTCGACCGCGCCGCGTTGGAGCGGGCGGGCCTGGTGCGCCGCAAGAACCGTCCCCTCAAACTCCTCGCCCGGGGTGAGGTGACCCGCGCCGTGACGATCCACGTCGATGCCGCCTCCGAAGCCGCCGTCCAGGCGGTGCAGGCGGCAGGTGGGCGGGTCATCCTGAACGCCAGCACGGATACGGGCAGCGAGAACGCCGAGCAGGCGGGCTAACATGCTGCGCGCCTTCCGTGACGCGTTCCGGATTCCGGACCTGCGGCGGAAGATTGTCTTCACCCTGCTGCTGCTCGCCGTGTACCGCCTCGGGAGCACCATCCCGACCCCCGGCGTGAACACCGCAGCCCTCGAACAGGCCACCTCGGGTGGCCTTTTCGGGTTGATCAGCCTGATCTCGGGCGGCAATCTTTCGCAGTTCTCGATCTTCGCCCTCGGCGTGCTGCCCTACATCACGGCGAGCATCGTCATCCAGCTTCTGACCACCACCGTCCCCACCCTGGAGAAACTCAGCAAGGAGGGCGAGGAGGGTCGCAAGAAGATCAACCAGTACACCCGCTACGCCGCCGTGGGGCTGGGGACGTTGCAGGCGCTGTTCTTCTCGCTGTACATCACCAGCAATCCGGCCTTCGTCGCGGTGGGCTGGGACCCTGGCCTCTTTACCGTCCTCGTGATGGTGCTGACCCAGGTGGCGGGCATCGCGTTCACCCTGTGGATCGGCGAGCGCATCACTGAAGTCGGCGTCGGCAACGGCATCAGCCTGATCATCACGGCGGGGATCATCGCCAACTACCCGCGCGAGATCGCGGCGACCGGGCAGCTCTTCCGCACCGAACAGGTCTCGCTGCTCCAGATTCTGGCCTTTGCCGCCGTCATCCTGGTGACCATCGCGGGCATCGTGTACGTGTACCAGGGCGAGCGGCGGGTGCCCGTCACCTACGCGCGGGCACGGGGCGGGGCTCCGGGCGGCGCGGCGCGCAATCTGGGCGGGCAGGCGACCTGGCTCCCCATCAAGGTGAACCAGGCGGGCGTGATTCCGGTGATCTTCGCCTCGGCCATGCTGATCATCCCCAACCTGATCGGCAGCGCCACGACGACGCGCGCCCCCGGGGTCAACGCCTTCATCCAGACGTATCTCACGCCGGGAGCGCCGTGGTACCTCGCGCTGGAGGCCCTGCTGATCTTCGGGTTCACGTACCTGTATAACAGCGTGCAGTTCGATCCACGGCGGATCAGCGAACAGCTCCGCGAGGCGGGCGGTTTCATCCCCGGCGTGCGTCCGGGCACGCCCACCGCCGAGTACCTGGGCGGGATCAGCGGTCGCCTGAGCCTCTGGGGCGCGATCTTTCTGGTGATCCTGACGATCGTGCCACAGATCGTCCAGAGGCTGACGGGCATCACGACCTTCCAGTTCAGCGGCACGGGCCTGCTGATCATCGTGGGCGTGGCGCTCGAAACCCTCAAGCAGCTTGAGGCCCAGCTCACGGTGCGGCGCTACGACGGCTTCATCAGCAAGGGCCGGATCCGCGGGCGCCTGAACAACTGAGAAGACCTCGACTTGAGCCGCTCACCCGCGTGGTGGGCGGTTTTCGACGTCACCCGGTCGAGAACAGGGCTGGGCAGGAACGTGCAGGTCCTCACCTTCGGCCCTATGCTGTACACCCACAGGAGGCAGCAGTGACGCAACGCAAGAACAAGGTCGTGATCTTTCTCGGCCCGCCCGGCGCGGGCAAGGGGACCCAGGCCGAACGCCTCGCCCGCGAGGGGGGCCTGACCAAGATCAGCACCGGGGACATCCTGCGCGACCACGTGGCGCGCGGCACCGAACTCGGGCGGCGGGTCAAACCCATCCTCGACGCGGGGCAGCTCGTGCCCGACGACATCCTGATCGCCCTGATCCGTGACCGCCTCGCGGGGATGGAGCCCGTCCGGGTGATCTTCGACGGCTTCCCCCGCACGACCGCGCAGGCCGAGGCGCTCGACATGCTGCTGGAGGAACTGGGCGCCCCGGTGAGTGCCGTACCCCTCCTCGAGGTCCCCGACGAGGTGCTGATCGAGCGCATCGTGGAGCGCGGGCGGCAGGCGGTCGCTGCCGGGCAGACGCCCCGCGCCGACGACACCGAGGAGGTCGCCCGCAGACGCCAGCAGGTCTACCGCGAGCAGACCCAACCCCTGATCGACTACTACGGGGGGCGCAGCCACCTGCGGCACGTGGACGGGGTGGGCACGATGGACGAGGTGTACGGGCGTATCATGCAGACGATGCCCTGACAGCGGTAACCCCATAAATTGAAGACGGTAGGGACGCGGGAGAGAAGGGGCTTCCCGCGTCCTCGTTTTGGCTGCTTGCGGACCTGAACTGTGACTCGCGCTTGCCTGTTGCCCGGAGGGCGTGCTAACTTCTCCTTTGGCTTGTACCAAGCCTGGAGGTTGCGTGGCGAGACGAAAGATGCCGGAACAGCGGGAGAAGCGCAAGAAGGAAGAGTCCGACACCGTGCGGGCGGAGGGCGTGGTCGAAGAGGCGCTGCCGAACACCACGTTCCGGGTGAAGCTCGACACCGGGCACGATATTCTGGCGTACATCAGCGGCAAGATGCGCATTCACTACATCCGCATTCTGCCGGGGGACCGCGTGGTTCTGGAGATCAGCCCGTACGACACGTCGCGCGGGCGTATCGTCTACCGCAAGTAGGCCGACAGGCACGGGTACCCAACAGATTCCCCGCAAAGGCCAGCGTGCCACCCTGGGGGGTCGAGCGCTGCCGGGCGCGCCACCATGATGGGTGGTGACGTGAGGCGGCTGCGAGGAGGAAGCATGAAAGTTCGCAGCAGTGTCAAGAGGATGTGTGACAACTGCAAGGTGATCCGCCGTCACGGGCGCGTGGTGGTCATCTGCACCAATGTCAAGCACAAGCAGAGGCAGGGCTGAGATGGCGCGCGTTGCCGGAGTGGACCTTCCGCGCGAGAAGCGGATCGAGATCGCCCTGACCTACATCTACGGGATCGGCCTGACCCGTGCCAAGGAGGTGCTGGCGCAGACGGGCGTAAGTCCCGATACCCGCGTCAAGAACCTCTCGGAAGCCGAGCAGAGCACGCTGCGTGACGCCATCGAGCGGACCTACAAGGTCGAGGGTGACCTGCGCAGCGAGATCGGCCAGAACATCAAGCGCCTGATGGACATCGGCGCCTACCGCGGCCTGCGTCACCGCCGCGGCCTGCCGGTGCGCGGCCAGCGCACGAAGACGAACGCCCGCACCCGCAAGGGCCCGCGCAAGACCGTCGCCGGCAAGAAGAAAGCGACGAGGAAGTAACGTATGGCGAGACCGACCAAGGGCAAGACCCCCCGCCGCGCCCGGCGCAACATCAGCGCGGGCCGCGCGTACGTCAGCGCGAGCTACAACAACACCATCGTGACGATCACCGACCTCGACGGCAATTCCGTCGCGTGGTCGAGCGGCGGCACCATCGGCTACAAGGGCAGCAAGAAGGGGACGCCCTACGCCGCCCAGCTCGCCGCCGCCGACGCGGTGAAAAAGGCCCAGCAGACCTTCGGCATGAACGTCGTGGACGTGATCGTGCGCGGCACCGGCTCGGGCCGCGAGCAGGCGATCCGCGCCATTCAGGCCTCGGGCATCGAGGTCAAGTCGATCATGGACGACAGCCCCGTGCCCCACAACGGCTGCCGTCCCAAGAAGAAGTTCCGCGCCTAGAGCGCGGCGCCGCCGCCCACCTGCCCCGTTTCCGCTGTGCCCTCATCCCACTATTTCGGGGCACTGAAGCCGCACCACCGGCGAGGAGACGGGCACCAGAGGGCGGCAGACCCGGTGACTGCCAGTCAGGGCAGCATCGCAAGGAGAATGGAAGCATGGGTCGTTTTCGTGGATCGATTACCAAGCTCAGCCGCCGCGAGGGCATCAACCTTGCGGAGACCGAGAAAGTCCAGAAGTACCTCGACCGCCGCCCCTACGCGCCCGGCCAGCACGGCCAGCGCCGGGGCCGGGGCCGTCCCAGCGACTACAGCGTGCGTCTGCGGGAAAAGCAGAAGCTCTCCCGCCTGTACGGCATGAGTGAAAAGCAGTTTCGCAACCTCTTCGAGGAGGCGGCGAACGTTCCCGGCGTGACGGGCACGGTGTTCCTGCAACTGCTGGAGCGCCGCCTGGATAACGTGGTCTTCCGGATGGGCTTCGCCAGCACCCGCCGTCAGGCCCGGCAGTTCGTCGGGCACGGGCACGTGCTGGTGAACGGCAAGAAGGTGGACATCCCCTCCTACCGGGTGAAGATCGGCGACGAGATCAGCGTCTCCGAGAAGAGCCGCCAGATGGGCTTCATCCAGGAGAACATGGAGGCGCAAAAGCGCCGCCGCACCAGCCCCTGGATCGAGCTGAACCCCGACACTTTCAGCGGCACCTTCTCGCGCCTGCCCGCGCGCGAGGACCTGGCGCTGCCTATTAACGAGAACTTCATCATCGAGTATTACTCGCGCTAAGGGAGGCCCCAGTGGACCAAAAGCGCCCCCAACTCAAGGCCCGCGTGGACGGCGATTACGGCGAGTTCGTGCTCGAACCGCTCGCGCGCGGCTACGGGGTCACCATCGGGAACCCCGTCCGGCGCATCCTGATGTCCTCGATTCCCGGCACCGCCGTGACGAGCGTGTACATCGAGGACGTGCTCCACGAATTCTCGACCATCCCCGGCGTCCGCGAGGATGTCATCCGCATCATCCTCAACCTCAAGGAACTCGTCGTGAAGTTCCACTCGCCCGGCCCCAAGACGCTGACGCTGCGCGCCCAGGGTGAGGGCGTGGTGCGGGCGAGCGCCTTCGAGGTGCCCAGCGACGCCGAGATCGTCAACCCCGACCTCGTGATCGCGACCCTCGCCGAGGACGGCAAGCTGGTCATGGAGGTGCGCGTGGAGGAAGGCGAGGGCTACGTCCCCGCCGACAAGCACGCCACCAAGGACCGCATCAACTCGATCCCCGTCGACGCCGTGTTTTCGCCGGTGCGCCGCGTCGCCTACCACGTGGAGAACACCCGCGTGGGTCAGCAGACGGACCTCGACCGCCTGATCCTGCGGGTCTGGACGGACGGCTCGACCGGACCGCAGGACGCGCTCGACAAGGCCGTGGAGATTCTGCGCGACGAGCTGACGGTCTTCGGCAACGTGGAGACGCTGCCCGTCGCCACCGTGCCCGACGTGCAGCCCGTCTATACGCCCGCCGTGTCCACCACGCTGCCGAGCGTGTACGACCTGCCGCGCCAGCCGGAACTCAGCATCAATCCCCAGCCGTACCCCGCCGACCTCGACACGCCGCGCGTGACGCTGGAGGGGCTGGGACTGACCACCCGCGTGCTGCACTCCCTCAAGGAGGAAGGCATCGACTCGGTGGACGCCCTGTGTGCCCTCTCCGACCGTGACCTGAAGAAGGTTCCCGGCATCGGCGAGCGCAGCCTCGACGAGATCAAGCAGCAGCTCGCGCAGTTCGGCCTGGCCCTGCGAGACTGAGCCGCCCGAGTGTTGTCATGCTGAGCGGAGTGGCGCGTCTCCCGCCAGACTGGGAATGAGACCCTGCGCTTCGTTCAGGGTGACAACCTTTCGGCACGACTTCCCCGGCGGTCCCACCCCGCCCGGTTCCCCCAAGGAGAATTCCTATGCGTCACGGCAAAGCCGGTCGCAAGCTCAACCGCAACAGCAGCGCCCGCGTCGCCCTGGCCCGTGCCCAGGCGACGGCGCTGCTGCGCGAGGGCCGCATCCAGACGACCCTCACGAAGGCCAAGGAGCTGCGCCCCTACGTTGAGAAGCTGATCACCACCGCCAAGGGCGGCGACCTCCACGCCCGCCGCCTCGTCGCCCGCGACATCCACGACAACGACGTGGTGCGCAAGGTGATGGACGAGGTGGCCCCCAAGTACGCCGACCGCCCCGGCGGCTACACCCGCATCCTGCGCGTGGGCACCCGGCGCGGCGACGGCGTGACGATGGCGCTGATCGAACTCGTCTGAGTGCAGACGTCATCACAGGCCCCGCTTCGGCGGGGTTTTTGCTGGCTGACGGCTGAAAGCTGATAGCTTTTGCCATGACCCCCACCCTCGTCATCGTCCCCGGCCTCGGCGACAGCGGCCCCGAACACTGGCAGACCCTCTGGACCGAGAAGTTCGGAGCGGCCCGGGTGCGGCAGGAAGACCCGGAGGCGCCCACTCCCGAGGCGTGGGCAGCGCGGCTTCAGGAGGTGATTGAGGCGACACCCGGGGAACTCGTGCTCGTCGGGCATTCGTGCGGGGTGCTCACCATCGTCCACTGGGCGCGGCTGTACGGGGGGAACGAGCGGGTGCGCGGGGCGCTGCTGATCAGCCCCACCGACGCCGGACAGGCGAACATGGGCGAGTTGGCCCCCGCCGTGCTCCCACTCGCCCCAGTGCCGCTCGACCCGCTGCCCTTCCCGGCCCTCGTCGTCGCCAGCGAGAACGACCCCTACGTGAGCTTCGAGCGGGCCGAGACCTTCGCGGATGCCTGGGAGGCCGCCTTCGTCACGGCGGGGGAGGCGGGGCACATCAACGTGGCGAGCGGGCACGGGGAGTGGGAGGAGGGCGAAATCCTGCTCGGCGAGGCCCTGCACGCCTGGACGCCGCCGGAGGTCACCCGCTTCCGGGCATAGGAAGAGGGCCGCACCCGTGCGTGGATGCGGTCCTTCTGGAGAAGAGCTTTAGTTGGCGGTCGCGGCGGCGGGCTGGGCGTACTTGTCGAGCAGGGCCTCGAAGGCGCGCTTGGGCTGGGCGCCCACCATGCCCTCGACGGGCTGGCCGTCTTTGAAGAGGATCAGGGTGGGAATGCTCATCACGCGGAACTGGCCCTGGGTGACGGGGTTGTCGTCCACGTTGAGCTTGCCGATCTTGACGCGGCCCTCGTACTGCCCGGCGAGTTCCTCGACGACCGGGGCGATGATGCGGCAGGGACCACACCAGGGGGCCCAGAAATCGACCAGGGTCAGGCCCTCGCCCGTCTCCGTCTTAAAGTTGCTGTCCGTGAGTTCCACAGGCTTCATGAACCCAGTCTACCCCCGGGGTCTGGGGGCGGATAGGGACGAGATGGACAGTGCCTAACCCGCCGTTCATGCGCTCAGGACGCTAGCCTGGGGGGATGGGAAAGCCGCTGAGGGACGACCTGCGACCCGGCGCCCGGCTGTTCGACGCGGGCGAGTGGTGGGAGGCCCACGAGGCGTGGGAGGGCCCCTGGATGCGCGCGACGGGCGACGACCGGCACTTCATCCAGGCGCTGATCCTCCTCGCCGCCGCCCTGCACAAACGCTGGCACCACGGCAGCCTCGCGCACCGCAACTTCCACAAGGCGGAAGCGTATTTGGACCGTCTACCCCCCGAGTACGGCGGGGTCGACCTCGCCCGGCTCCGTGCGGAGGTGTGGGCGGCCCTGCACGACCCGGCCCTGCGCCCGAGGGTGGAGGCGGGTCCGGACGGCCATTGAGGGAACAGGCGGACCTCCCTTATCCTGTGCGGAGGTCCGCCCGTGTTCGGCGGCAGACATGAAAGGTAAACCCATGATGGAACGCATCGCACTCTTTATTGACGGCGCAAACGTGTACGCGGCGGCCAAGCGGCTCGGGTGGAACTTCGACCACCGCAAGATTCTGGAGCACTTCGGGGGGTACGGGACCCTTCACAACGCCTTCTACTACACGGCGGTCCCCCTCCCGATGGACGACAAGCAGAAGCGCTTCATCGACGCGCTGACGTACATGGGCTACACGGTCCGCACCCGCCCCCTGCGCGAGTCCACCGACGAGCACGGCGACACCCAGCGCCGGGCCAGCCTCGACATCGAGATCGTGACCGACCTGCTGACCACCGACGCGCGGTACGACACGGCGGTCCTCCTGACCGGGGACGGCGACTTCGAGCGCCCCGTCGAGGTGCTGCGGGCGCGCGGCAAGCGGGTGATCGTGGCGAGCATCCCCGAGATGACGAGCTACGAGCTGCGCAACGCCGCCGACCAGTACATCGACTTCAAGGACATCCGCGAGTCCGTCGAGCGGCCCGGCTACCGCCTGCCCAGCGAGCAGCGGGGCGAGACGCGCGGTGCCGAGTCTCGCCCGTACTACGTCACCGCCCCCCTCAGCGACGCCGATGACCGCTGAGCCGATGACGACCGGGAAACCCAATACGACCCTGCCCATCGCGCTCGATGCGGTCGGGGGAGACCACGGGGCGCCGCCCAACGTGGAAGGAGCGGTGCAGGCCGCCCGCGCCGGGGTGCCCGTCCTGCTCGTCGGCGACCGGGTGAGGCTCCATGGCGAACTCGGCAAGCACGCGGGAAGCGTGAGCCTGCCCATCGACGTGGTGGACGCCCCCGACGTGATCGGCATGGACGAGCACGCCTCGGACGTGCGCAGCCGCACGGGCGCGAGCATCAACGTCTGCACCCGCCTGGTGAAGGAGGGCCGCGCCGCCGCCGCCGTCAGCATGGGGCACAGCGGCGCCACGATGGCCTCGGCGCTCCTCACCCTGGGGCGCGTGAAGGGGGTGGACCGCCCGGCGATCCTGACCCACCTCCCGGCCAAGACGGGTTTCGTCACCCTGCTCGACGTGGGCGCCAACGCCGACGTGAAGCCGGGATACCTCGCCCAGTGGGCCCGGCTCGCCACCGTCTACCTGCGGGTGATCGAGGACCGGGCGGACCCCACGGTCGGCCTGCTCTCCATCGGCGAGGAGGACCACAAGGGCAGCCAGACCGTGCTGGAGGCGCACGGCCTGTTGCGGGAACTGCACGGGAAGGGGATCAACTTCCACGGCAACGTCGAGGGCCGCGACATCTTCCAGGGCACGACCGACATCGTGGTGACGGACGGCTTCACCGGGAACGTGGTCCTCAAGCTCGCGGAGGGCGAGGCCAAGGTGCTCTTCGGCTGGGTGCGCGAGGCGCTGGGAAGTGACCTCAAGACGAAGGTGGGGGGGCTGCTCGTGCGCGGTGCGCTGCGCGGCCTCGCCGAGCGGATGGACCCCAGCACCTACGGGGCGAGCATCCTGCTGGGCGTGCGCGGGCTCACCTTCATCGGGCACGGGAGCGCGGACGCCCGGGCGGTCAAGAACGCCCTGCTGCGGGCCTCGCGGGCGCACGAGGCGAACCTGATCGCGCGGCTGGAGGCGGCGCTGGCTCCCCGGGCGGGCTGACCACCCGACAGGCTGACCTTCGCCGCTTCCTCACCCGTTCGTGAGAGGCTGGGCGGGTGCTGGACGAACTCGCCTTTCAACTGCAAAAGCCCCAGGTGTGGCTGGGCCTGGCCCTCACCCTGCTCGTCGCCTACGCCCTGTACCGCTTCGGGCGGACGCTGTTGCGTGCCCTGGAGCCGCATGTCCGCCGCCCGCTCCTGAGCGCGCTGGGGTGGCTGTGGCTGCTCGTGGTGGCGGTGGGCTGGCTCGGCGTCGCCACCCACGTCGCGTACCTGCCCAGCGTGCCCTTCCTATTCGACCTCGGCGGGGACATCGTGGGCGGCTTTCGCAACAGCGCCGGGCAGGTCGTGGTGATTCTGGCGCTCGCCCTGATCGCCTGGAACCTGATCGGGACCCTCAGCGCCCGCATCGTCGCCGAGGAGGAATTCAACCGCCGCAGCGTGCGCGTGCAGACCCTCAAGGGCGTGGTCGAGAGCACCCTCAAGGCCGTCGTGGTGGTCATCGGATTGATCGCCGGTCTCCAGGCGCTCGGGGTCAATGCGACCAGCCTCCTGGCGGGCGTGTCGGTGCTCGGCCTCGCGGTGGGCTTCGGGGCGCAGAGCCTGATCAAGGACGTGTTCACGGGCTTTTTCATCCTGCTCGAAGATCAGTACGGGGTGGGCGACGTGATCACGGTGAACACCGGGGGGCTCAGCGGCGGCGTCGAGCGGCTGAACCTGCGCGTGACCGCCCTGCGCGCCCTGGACGGCACCCTCCACATCATTCCCAACGGGCAGATCCTGACCGTCAGCGTGAGCAGCAAGGACTGGTCGCGGGTGGTCGCCACGGTGGACGTGAGCTACGCGGCGAACATCGACGACGCCCTGCGCGTGCTGGAGGCCGTGGGCCGCGAGTTGCACGCCGACCCCGAGTGGCGCACGTTCTTTCTCGAAGAACCCGAGATGCAGGGGGTCACGCAACTCACCCCCGACGGCGTACGTGTGCAGGCCCTCTTCAAGGTGCAGCCCAAGAGCCAGTACGCCCTGGGCCGCGAGTTCAACCGCCGCATCAAGATCGCGATGGACGAGGCCGGCATCGAGATTCCCTCGCCTCAGCGCAAGGTCACGCTCGGCGGCGCCCCCGTCGAACTCAAGCTCACCCAGGGCGGGCAGGGCGATCAGGACCCGCGAGAGACCCAGAACCGGACGCGGGCGCCCGTCAGGGTGGGCGAGACCCGGGACCCGGAGGACGAACGGTAGGTGGGGAGTGGGTGGGCCTGCTTCGCCGTCCACTCCCCACCTACCGTTGCCGCTCAGGCGGGCAGCGGCGTCAGCCCCGCGCCGCTCGGGGGCGGCAGCTCCTCCAGGGTGCCCCCGGCAAGCAGGGTGGAAAATTCCTCGCCGCTGAGGGTCTCGCGCCGCATCAGGACGGCCACGATCTCGTGCATCCGGTGCAGGTGCTCGCGCATCAGGGTGAAGGTGCGGGCGTAGGCGTCGTCGATCAGGGCGTGCACCTCCTCGTCGACCAGGGAGGCGGTCGCCTCGCTCATGGGGAGGGCCTGCGGGCCCCCGCCCAGGAAGTTGCCGTCGCCCTGGGCGAGGGCCACCTTGCCCAATCTCCCGCTCATGCCCCACTCGGTCACCATGCGGCGGGCAATGTTCGTGGCCTGCTGAAAGTCGTTCTGGGCCCCCGTCGTCACCTCGCCGTACACGACCTCCTCGGCCGCGCGGCCTGCCAGCGCCACCGCGATCATGTCCTCCAGCGCCGGGCGCGTCACGTGCAGCCGGTCGTCGGCGTCCGGCATCATGAACCCCGCCGCCCGCCCGCGCGGCACCACGGTGAGCTTGGCGACCCGGTTCGCGTGCGGGAGGAGTTGGGCGGCGAGGGCGTGACCGACCTCGTGATACGCCGTGACCTTGCGGTCGGCTTCTCGGACGACGAGGCTGCGACGTTCCGGGCCCATCAGTACCCGGTCTCTGGCCTCGTCCACATCCCGCCCCGTGATCCGACTCCGCCCCGCCCGCGCGGCCTGCAACGCCGCCTCGTTGAGCAGATTCTCCAGGTCCGCCCCCACCATCCCCGCCGTCCGCCTCGCCACCACGCCGAGGTCCACGCTGGGATCGAGGGGCTTGGTGCGGGCGTGGATCCGCAGAATCTGCTCGCGTCCCCGCACGTCGGGGGCATCGACGACGACCTGACGGTCGAAGCGTCCGGGACGCAGCAACGCTGCGTCCAGCACGTCGGGTCGGTTGGTCGCCGCCAGGATGATCACCTCCTGCCCGCTGCCGAAGCCGTCCATCTCCACCAGCAGTTGGTTCAGCGTCTGTTCGCGTTCGTCGTTGCCACCTTGCAGGTTCACGCCGCGCTTGCGGCCCACGGCATCGATCTCGTCGATGAAGACGATGCAGGGCGCACTCTTGCGCGCCTGCTCGAACAGGTCGCGCACCCGCGCGGCCCCGACGCCGACGAACATCTCCACGAAGTCCGAGCCGCTGATCGAGAAGTAGGGCACCTTGGCCTCACCGGCCACCGCCTTTGCCAGGAGCGTCTTGCCAGAGCCGGGGGGACCGACGAGGAGCACGCCGTGAGGAATCCTCGCGCCGAGCTGGTGGTAGCGCTCGGGCTGGCGCAGGAAGTCGACGACTTCCTGCAAGTCCTGCTTGGCCTCGTCGCAGCCCGCGACGTCGGCGAAGGTGAGCTTGATCTGCCCTTCGGCGATCACCGCCGCCTTCGACTTCCCGAACGTGCTCGCCGCGCCGCCGCCCGACGGGCCTCGCAGGCTGCGCCACAAGACGAGCAGGATCAGGCCGGTGAGGATCAGGGGAAGCACCTGGGCCATCCAGCCGAAGGGGGTGCCGCCCGCCGTGACGCGTACCGGGACGCCCGCCTCGCGCAGCCGGGTGAGGGTCGCGGCGTCGGGCGGCAGGACGACCGAACGCGGGCGCGTCCCGCTTTGCAACCAGACGCTGGCATTGCCTGCGCCGTCGAGGGAGATGGACTTGACTTCCCCCTGCCGCAGGTCCTCGAAAAACCGGCTGGTCGTGTACCCGCCCGCCGGGGCCGGGGGAATCGGCGAGGGGGCGTTCGTCGGCGGCCGGGCCCCGGCGGGGGCGGCGAGCAGGACAGCCAGCAGCGCCGCCAGCACGGGGCGCGGGGGGCGGGAACGGGACATGGCGTCATGCTACGCCGCGCTCCTCCTTCCATACCTTGCGCTCCGTGACCTTTGGGGCGGAATCCGGCAGGAAGAGCCGCCTGTTTCCTCAGCGTTCCGTCAGCCTGCACCCGTATGCTGGGGCCATGCGCACCGCATTTCTGCTCGGCTCGTTGGCCCTGGGGCTCAGCGCCTGCACCGTCTCCGTCCGGTCGAACGCCGGTCTGGTGGGGGGCAACCTGATTGCGAACGTGCGTCCCGACCGGGGCGAGGGCGGCAGCTACTTCGTGGGCGATCCCGTGCGCATCGCCGTCACCACGCGCGCCGCCGGGTACGTGACGCTGGTGGCCCTCCAGCCCAACGGGTTCGCCAGCACCCTGGTCCGCAACGTCTACGTGAACCCCGGCACCACCGTCTTTCCCCGCCCGCAAGACGGCGTGACCTACAACGTGGCCCCGCCGCGCGGTCTCCAGCGCGTCCGGGTGATCTTCACCCGCGTGCGGCCGACCTCGGACATCGTGCTCAGCGGCGTGTACAGCGGTGAGCGCCTGAATCTCGCCACCAACCAGTACCTGACCCCGTACGCCCCCGCCGACCGGGACGTGCAGGAGACGTACTTCTACATTCGGTAAGTCGCCAGCTTCCAGCGACCAGCCGCCAGCCGTTCACGCGCGGCTGGTTTTTCTTTACGCTGGGGCGCATGAGTCTGACCTTTGCCGAGGCGAGTGAACGGGTGGACGCCTACATCTCCCAGTTCGAGGAGGGGTACTTCCCGCCCCTGCTGATGCTCGCCCGGCTGACCGAGGAGACCGGGGAAATCGCCCGCGTCCTGGCCCACCAGCACGGCAAGACGCCCAAGCCCGGCGAGGAAAGCGGCGACCTGGAGATGGAACTCGCCGACCTCCTCTTCGTGATGGTCTGCCTCGCCAACGAGCGCGGCCTGAGCCTGGAGCGCGGGTTCACGCGGATGATGGAGAAAGTCGAGACGCGCGACGCGACCCGCTGGACGAAAAAGCAGCCCGGCGAGTGACGGCGCCGGGGTAGGCTGAGCCGTGCCCGACCCCTCCTCAACGGACCCCCGGTATCCCCTCGGCCCGATGCCCCAGCCCCTCACGCTCACGCCGGAGGAGCGGGCCGAGGCCGTCGCCGCCATCCGCGCCCTGCCCGGCGAACTGCGCGGCGCCGCCCTGGGCCTCTCCGCCTCCCAACTCGACACCCCGTACCGCGAGGGGGGCTGGACGGTGCGGCAGGTCGTCCACCACGTCGCCGACAGCCATATGAACGCCGTGGTGCGTCTCAAACTCGCCCTCACCGAGGACCGCCCGACGATCAAGCCCTACGAGGAGGGGCTGTGGGCCGAACTCGCCGACATGCGGCTGCCCCTCGAGCCGAGCCTCGACCTGCTCGACGGACTGCACACACGCTGGGCGGCGGTGCTTGCGAGCCTCACCCCGGAGGACTGGACGCGTGAATGGACCCACCCGGAGCACGGGCACACCTTCACGGTGGACACCCTGGGGGCGATGTACGCCTGGCACGGGCGGCACCACATCGCGCACGTCACCGGGCTGCGGCTGCGGCAGGGCTGGTAATCCGTGCAGTACGACCAGAGGTTCGACGTGCCCGTGACGTTGCGTTCGGCGGGTGTGGTCGTGATCAACGACCGGGACGAGGTGCTCCTCGTCTGCGAGCACAAGCCGGGCAGCCGGGGCCTGTGGCACATCCCCGCCGGAGGGGTGGAAGAGGGCGAGAACCCGCAGGACACGGCGGTGCGGGAGGCGTACGAGGAGACGGGCCTGACCGTGCGGCCCGTGGGGCTCCTCAATACCCTCCTGGGCCGGATGCCCGACGGCCCCCTCATCCTGCGTTTCGCGTGGCTGGCGGAGGTCGTGGGCGATGCGGACGCACCCGCCCCCTTGCCTGCCTTCGCCGGAGAGGTCAAGAAGGCCCGCTTCTTCACCCGCGGCGAGTTCGACGGGCTGTACGACCGGGGAGCAATCCGCATGTACCACACAAGGGTTTTCGTGGACACGGCGTACGCGATGCGGGAGGCGAGGGGAAAGGCGGGAGCCTGAGCCGCCCGTCTCTTAACCTCTCTGGCTTGGCTGACGGCTGACCGCTTTACTCGTACCCCAGTTCCCGCAGCGCCTCCTCGTCCTCGCGCCAGCCGGGGATCACGATGACCTCCAGGCCCAGGAAGACCTTGCGGTTGAGGAAGACTTCGAGCTGCTTTCTCGCCGCCTGGCCGATCTCGCGCAGTTGCTTGCCGCCCGCGCCGATCACCATGCCCTTGTGGGCGTTTTTCTCGACGACGATCTCGCCCTCGATGCGGACGAGGCCGTCCTCGCGCTCGGTCCAGCCGTTCACGCGGGTGGCGACCGAGTAGGGCAATTCCTCGCGCAGCTTCTTCATCGCCTCCTCGCGGATGATCTCGGCGGCCCACTGCTCGCGCGTCTGGTCAGACGCCCCCGAGTTCGGGAAGAAGAAGGGATTTTCGGGCAGCACGTCGAGTAGTTGCTCGCGCAGCGTGGCGACCGCCGCCGGGTTGTTCTGCGCGCTGAGCGTCGTCTCCTGCGTCTCGCCCGTGCGGCCCTCCAGCAGCGCCCGGTAGAGCTTCATCGCCTCGTCGGGGTACTTGGCGGCGTCCGTCTTGTTGCCCACCAGGAAAAGGGGCTTGGGAAGGTCACGCACCTGCCGGGCGACGAGTGCGTCCTCGTCTGAGGGGGGGCGGCGCAGGTCCACGACCCAGAGGATGGCGTCCACGTCGGCGAGTGCCCCCTGGACCTCCTGGTTCATGTACTTGCCCAGGGCGTCTTTGGGCTTGTGCAGGCCCGGCGTGTCCACGAAGACGATCTGCCGGGTCTCGGTCGTGTAGATGCCGCGCACGCCGCGCCTCGTCGTCTGGGGGCGCGGGCTGGTGGGGGCGACCTTGGTGCCCAGAAAGGCGTTGAGCAGCGTGCTCTTGCCCACGTTCGGCTTGCCGATGATGGCGACGAAGCCGCTGTGTGTGTCATGGGAGGTGGTCGCCTCGCCGGATTCGGGGGAGGGCATGGGGTCGGTCATGGGGGAGATTGTCTCACGGGGGAGGAGGGGCAACCGTGCCGGGCGGGGCCGCTCCTCACTTCCTGCGCGCCTGCACGCCCCCGATGATCCGGGTCATCACGCCGCGCGGCAGGAGGCGGGGCGCGAGCGTCTGGAGCCGGTTGAGCCGCCCCGGCACGACGACCGCCTGCCCGGAGAGCATGGCCTCCACCCCCTGCCGGGCGACCTCCCCGGCACTCAGCATGGTGGCGCGGGCGGGACCCTGGAGCAGCCGACTCTGCCCCAGCTTGGCGGTGTCCTGAAAACCCGTCTCGACCGGGCCGGGACAGAGGGCGGTGACCGAGACGCCCGTGCCGCGCACTTCCTCGTTCAGGGCTTCCGACAGGCTGAGCACGTAGGCTTTGGTCGCGTAGTACACGGCCATCAGCGGCCCCGGCTGGAAGGCGGCGGTGCTGGCGACGTTGAGCACCCGGCCCCGGCGGCGCTCCACCATGCCGGGCAGGAAGCGGCGGCTCAGGTCGGTCAGGGCGACGACGTTCACCTGCACCATCCGCGCGATCTCACCGGGGTCCTGGGTGTGGAACTCGCCGTAGCCGCCGAAGCCCGCGTTGTTGACGAGCAGGTCCACCGTCAGCCCGCGCGAGGCGAGTTCGCCCTCCAGCCACGCGCCCGCGCCCGGCCGGGTCAGGTCGAGCGCAAGGGGGAGGGCGTGGACGCCGTGCCGGGCTCCCAGCTCGTCGGCCAGCGCCCGCAACTGCTCCTCGCGGCGGGCCACCAGGATCAGGTTCGCGCCCCTGGAGGCGAGGTGCCGGGCGATCTCCTCGCCGATGCCGCCGCTCGCGCCGGTGACGAGGGCGGTCGGGGGGCCGGGCCGGGGGGTGGGGGCCGTCATGGGTCCATCGTGGGGCCGGGCCCCCGTGAACGGCATCAGAACAGGAGCGGCCTGCCTTTAGACCCACTTCACCGTCGCCCCCGCCGCCGGAACACATCGCCCCGCCTCCCCGTACTCTGGGGCATGACGACTCCTCCCTCGCCCGTCCAGGCGACGCTCACCGACATGTTCTCGCAGAGTTCGACCGTCCTCACCCGGCCCGGGCCCCAGACCTTCGAGCTGTTCGAGCGGCGGGGCGGAACCCGGCAGGCCTTTCTCTACGTGCTGCTGGCCGCGCTCGTCTCGGCCGTCATCGCCGCGATCTTCGCGCCCTTCCACGCGGACACCACCGTGATCGGGCAGTTCATCACCCGCCTGATCCTGATCCCCCTCCAGTTCGCCGTGTTCACCGGGGCGGTGTACCTGATCGGTAAGCACCTCTTCCGGGGCACCGGCACCTATCCGGAGGTGGCCTACTCCTTCGCCCTCTTCTTCGTGCCGCTGAGCATTCTCGGCACCGTGCTGGGCATCATTCCCATCCTGGGCTGGCTGGTCGGCATCCTGATCTCGGCCGCGATGATCTTCTACGGCTTCCTGGCGGTGGGGTCGAGCATGAACCTGCACGACGCCACCAAGGCCGCCGTCACGCTGATCCTCTCGGGGATCGCGTACTGGGCAGTGGGCGGCCTGCTGCTGGGACTGGTCCTCGCGCCCTTCACCCGTTAGAGCCAGTCACACGGGGGGTGGCCGCTTGACGGCCCTTTCCCCGAACGGAGCGGGCGACGACCAGAGGGGCACAGGCGGTGGGGGAAACCACGCCTGTGCCCCTCGCGCGGTCCGTCAGCGGGCGCCGTACACCCGCACCTCCACGTCGAGTTCCCCGCGCCCGCCGCCGTAGTAGGTGCCGCGCACGGGGGAGACGTCGCTGTACTCGCGCCCGTGACCGATCTTGACGTGCCGCTCGCGGGCGAGGCAATTGTTGGTGGGGTCGTAGCCCAGCCAGCCGAAGCCGGGCAGGAAGCACTCGACCCAGGCGTGGGTCGCCTCCGCGCCCACCAGCTCGCCGCCCGAGTACAGGTAGCCGCTGACATACCGCCCCGGAATGCCCAGCCCCCGCACGATGCCCAGCATCGCGTGGGTGAAGTCCTGGCACACCCCGCGCCCGTGGGTGGCGAACTCGGCGAGGGGCGTGCTCACCGTGGTCGCCCGCGTGTCGTACCGGAAGCGGCGATAGAGCGTGGTGGTGAGGTCCATCAGGAAGCCGGGGAGGTCGTCGCCGGAATCGGGCGTGGCAACCCCGAAGACTGCCGCCCAGTTCCCGGCGGGCACGCGCGGGCTGGCGACGAGGAACTCGGTGTGGGCTCCGCACGCGCCCCGCAGGGCGCCGAAGGAGATCGGCGGGGGCGGGGGCACGGGGTGGGTGTCCACGATGGCCTGGGCCTCGATCTTGAGGGTGGTGTGCGGCTCGTGGACGTGGACGTGGTGGACGATGGCCCCGAAATAGTCCTTGTACGAGGCGATGTCGGCCTCGGGCTCGACGGAGAGGTGAAACGAGCGCACGCTCTGGCGCGCCTCGCGGGACGGGTGCAGCCGCACCTCGTTGAAGGAGTCCCAGGCGGGTTTGGGGTAGCGGTACTCGGTGATGTGGCGGATTTCGCAGCGCATGGACGAATAGACCCTCAGCCCGGGCAGTCTGACAGGAGGGGGCGGCAAGAACGTGACGGCGTGCTCAGCCGGGCTGAAGAAACGCCGGGGCGGGGGCGGCTCATTCCTGCTGGAAGTACGCCGCGTTGATCGCCGCGCCCACCCGGTTGATGTCGCCCAGCAACTCGTCCAGGCCCGGGTCCTCCCGCTCCAGAATGTCCTCCACGCCCGTGAATTGAAGCCGGGCGACCAGCCAGCGCGAGAGGCGCAAGATCTCGGGGTGCGCGCCGGGATGCCAGCGGTCAATCTGCGTGAGGGCGTCGTGCAGGTTCTCGGCGCTGTAGCGCACGCTGCGCGGGAAGTATTCGTCGAGCAGCAAGAACTCGCCGATGCGGGCGGGGTCGATGCCGCTGTGCACTCGCTTGCGGTAGGCCTCGTAGGCGCTCGCCCCCTTCAGGACGCTCACCCAGCGCTGGTCTTGCACCGCGCGCTGCGCCGGGTCGCCCTGCGCCTGCCCGTCCAGCACCCGGTAGTGGGTCTGGAGCACGCGAATCACGTTGTCCCCGCGTTCGAGCATCTGCCCGGCGCGCAGGAAGGACCACCCCTCGTCGCGTGGGAGGGTGGCGAAGGCAATTCCGAAGAAAAACTGCGAGGCGTCGCGCGCCGAGGCGCAGAACTCGAAGAGCCCGTCGCTGTCGATGACCCCCTCGTTCTGGAAGCAGACGTTGAGGTAGGTGCGGTTGAGGGCCTCCCACATCTCCGAGGGGATGCGGTCGCGCAGGCCCCGCGCGTTCTCGCGGGCGCGCAGCACACTTGAGGCGATGCTCGCCGGGTTGCCCTGGTCAAAGGCCAGCCACGCGCTGACCGAGCGGGCGTCCACCCGACCGTACTTCTCGCGCAGCCGCCCCTCGCCCCCCGTCAGCTCGAGCAGGGGCGCCCAGTGTTCGCGCATCCGCCCCGTCATCTCCAGGGTGGCGTAGTAGTTGACGTTCAGCAGCCGGGCGGTGTTCTCCGCGCGCTCGACATACCGCCCGATCCAGAACAGGTTCTCCGCGAGGCGGGAAAGCAGCAGCATTCAGCGGTCCTCCCCTTGGGTGGTGTCGAGTTCGTCCTTTTCCAGTTCCTGCTGGAAGGAGTGCTGGCCGGGCGCGTCCGGTGGCGGCGGGGTGCCGACCGACGGTGCGCCCTGCGTCTGGCTCTGGGTCTGGGTGCCCCCGCCCGACTGAGACTGACTCTGGCCCTGGGTCTGGGCGCCGCTCGACTGAAACTGGCTCTGCGTGGAGGTCCCCGGCTCGAAGCCCCCCTGGTACTGGCTTTGCGCCTGGACGTTCATCGGCGCGCTGCCGTGCATGAGCTGGCTCATCCCCTGCGGGGTCGCCCGCCCGTCGTGGTCGAGGACCCAGGTGTCCTTGCTCCCGCCCCCCTGGCTGGAATTCACGACGAGGGAGCCCCGCCGCAGCGCCACCCGCGTCAGCCCCCCCGGCACGATGGTGACCTCCTGCCCGCACAGGATGTAGGGCCGCAGGTCCACGTGCGCGGGCTCGAACTCGCCCGAATCGGGGTAGAAGGTGGGGTGGCGGCTGAGGCCCACGACGGGCTGGGCGATGAACTCGCGCGGCGCGGCGCGCACCTTCACGAGGTACGCCTCCACCTCCTCGCGGGTGGCGTAGGGCCCCAGCAGCATCCCGTACCCGCCCGCCTCGCCGACGCCCTTGAAGACGAGTTCGTCCGCGTGGGCGAGCATGTACTCCAGGTGATCCGGGTTCCAGCCCAGGTAGGTGGGGACGTTGCCGAGCAGGGGTGCCTCGTTCAGGTAGTAGCGGATCATCTCGGGCACGTAGGCGTACACGGCCTTGTCGTCTGCCACCCCCGTCCCGATGGCGTTGGCGACGGCGACCCGGCCCTGGCGGTAGACCTCGACGAGCCCGGCGACCCCCAGCGCCGAGTCGGGCCGGAAGGTCAGCGGGTCGAGGAAGTCGTCGTCCACCCGGCGGTAGATCACGTCCACCTGCCGCCGGCCCCCGGTGGTGCGCATCCACACCCGCCCGGCGTCCACGAAGAGGTCGCGGCCCTCGACGAGTTCGACGCCCATCTGCTGGGCGAGGTAGGCGTGCTCGAAGTAGGCGGAGTTGTACATTCCCGGCGTGAGCACCACGACCGTCCCGTTCTCGCGCGGGCTGAGCGACTGGAGCAGGTGCAGGAGGGCGGTCGCGTAGTGCCCGACCGGGCGCACCCCCTGTCCCCGGAACATGCCGGGGTAGATGCGCGTCATCGCCTGCCGGTTGGCGAGGAGGTACGACACCCCGCTGGGCGAGCGTAGGTTGTCCTCCAGCACGAGGTACTCCCCGTGTTCGTCGCGGATCAGGTCGGTGCCGACGATGTGGGTGTACAGGCCGAGGGGCACCTTGATCCCGTGGACCTCGCGGCGGAAGTGGGCCGAGGTGTAGACGAGCTCACTGGGGATCACCCCGTCGCCGAGAATCTGGGCCTGGGAATAGATATCGCCCAGAAAAGCGTTCAGCGCCCGCACCCGCTGGGTGAGCCCGGCCTCCAGGTGGGCCCACTCCGAGGCCGGGATGACGCGCGGCACGGGGTCGAAGGGGAAGGTGCGCTCGGTGCCCTGCGCGTCGCCGTACACGGTGAAGGTGATGCCCTGGTTGCGAAAGGCGAGGTCGAGGAGGCGGTGCCTGCGCCCGAACTCCTCGACCCCCTGCGCGGCGAGGTACTCCCGGATGCCCTGGTAGTGGGGCCGCACCGTGCCGCCTGGCGTCACCATCTCGTCGAAGAACCTGCTGCCCGGCTCGTACTTCATGCCCCCGTCTCCTTCCCTGGGGCGCGGCCCCGGACGATGCCCCAAGATAACGAACTGCCCAGCCCGGGGAAGGCGGCGATCAGACAGGCCCCCATGACCCCACGTCCTACACTGCCCCCTATGACCCGACATCAGGAGCCCCAGGACAAGACCCTGCACCCCGACGACCGCGCGAGGCTCGATCAGGTCTTCATGCAGGTCGTGCTCGACGTGCAGGCGCAGGTGCAGCAGACCCGGCCCGCTCAAGCCGGCACCCTCGCCGCGATGTTCCACAAGGAGACCGTCTCCGACGCCCTGCAAGGCTGCGCGGTGCTGATCGCCGGGTGGAACGAGAACCGGGTGGACGGGGCGGGCGTGACCCGCGCGGCAAAAGCCCTGCGCAGCCTGGGGCTGGAGGACCTCGCGCAGAGGGTCGAGCGGCTGCGGGGTATTGACGAAGCCTGAAGGAAAACCTCCCGGCGGGGAAGCTCTGTGGGCCCTTCCACAAAGGGCGGCGGCGGGCTTTGACACAGTGAACCTTACTCCGGGGGAGTACGCCGCCCAGCCTGGCTGCACGGAACAGGGGCCGGGTGCGCGGGGACCGACAGTTCGGGCGGGAACTCCGCCCCGGCTCCGCGCGGCAAGGGCTAGACCCGGACAGGACGCCGCCCGGGCTCCTGTTCGCGTCTGGCCCTCCCGATGGGCTGGGGGCCGTGACGGAAACCTGGGCGGGGGTCCGGAAGGGCAACTCCCCCGATGGAAGTTCTGATGACCCTGTGGCTCGGCAAACCCGCCTGGATGTGGGGGGTGTTTCTCACGCTCGTCACGGCCCTGCTCGCCTTCGACCTCGGGGTGCTGGGCCGAAAGCGGGCGAAGGGCGGCTCTCAGGAGATCGGCGTGGCCGAGAGCCTGCGGCTGAGCGTCTTTTACATCGCCATCGCGCTCGCCTTCGGCGGCTGGGTGTGGCTCAGCCTGGGGGCGGAGAGCGGGCTGGCGTACTTCACGGGCTTCGCGGTCGAAAAGGCCCTCGCCCTCGACAACGTGTTCGTGATCAGCGTGATCTTCGCGGCGCTCGCCGTGCCCCGCCACCTCCAGCACCGGGTCCTCTTCTGGGGCATCCTCGGCGTGATCGTGCTGCGCGGCGTCATGATCGGGCTGGGCGCGGCCCTGGTGAGTAACTTCGACTGGATCATGTGGGTGTTCGGGGCGTTCTTGCTGCTGACCGGCGTGCGGCTGCTGTTCGTGAAGGGGGGCCATGAGGCGCCCAACCTGGAGCGGCACCCCGTCGTGCGTATGTTGCGCCGCGTCATGCCGATCAGCCCGAAGCTCGACGGCGAGAAGTTCGTGACCCGGCTGCCCGACGCCGCGGGCCGGGTGCGGCTCCACGCCACGCCGCTGCTGCTCGCCCTGCTGCTGGTCGAAGCCGCCGACCTCGTGTTCGCGGTGGACTCGATTCCGGCGATCTTCGCCATCACCCAAGACCCCTTCATCGTCTACACGAGCAACATCTTCGCCATCCTGGGCCTGCGCGCCCTGTACTTCGCCCTCGACGCCCTGATCCACCGCTTCCAGGCGCTCAAGCCCGCGCTGGCGCTGGTGCTCGTCTTTATCGGCGGCAAGATCTTTTACAACCAGTTCTTCGGCAAGCTCGACCCGGCGATCAGCCTCGGCGTGACGCTCGCCATCCTGGCCGGGGGCGTCCTCGTCAGCCTCTGGAAGACGCGCGGGGAGAGGGCGCGCCCCGCCGCGTAGCGCGGCCGGGAAGGGTCCCCGTCCTCACCCCCCCTGGCCTCCGGGGTGCTCCACCCAGAGGTTTTCTTCCACGTAGAGGCCCCGGTCCAGTGCCCGGTCGATCCGGACGAGGTTGAGGGCCTCCGGAACGGCGTACTCCCCGCTCACCGGAAAGACCATTCCCGTCCACCGTTCCCACTCGGCGACCGTCCCCTCGACCACCATCGACCGTTCGGCGGGACCCAGGACGGTGGCGCCCAGCCGCTGGTGGGTCCGAATCCAGGGATCGGTAGAAAGACCGTCGGGCCGCGTCCACCGGGCATATTCCGCCATCGGGACGTGTGGGAAGCGGTGCTTCGCGGTCGGCCGCAGCGGAGCGACGACGCGCTCCAGCCCCCGCCCGTGGGCCCGCCCCGTCAACGCCCGGAGCACCCGGGTCGCCAGGCCGCGTCGGTCGTCGGTCACGGCCACCGCCGCCGCCATGAAACAGAAGGTGTTGGGCCGACTGCCCGCCCCGTGTTCGGTGACCGAGCGGACGAGCGCGTCGTCGTAACCGGAGGGAAGATCCTCCGGGGAGCCGTCCCAGGCGAAGGGCACGCCCCACCCCCCGGCCACCACCCGGTTCTCCTCCAGCAGCAGAACGTTGTAGGCGGGGAAAAGGGCGTGCACCCGGTCCATGTACCTCGGCGGCACCGCGTCGTGGAAGATGAATTCGGGCCACCGCTCGCGGAAGGCCGCTGCGGCCTCGTCCTAGAGGTCGGGCCGCTCGGAGGTCGTCACCACCCGCAGGGGGTCGGGAGCGTGAGGTGGGGGCCGGGTCACGCCTCCTCGGCCCTCAGCGACCGCTGCGCTTCCCGGTCGGCCTGCGCAACTCTGTCGGCCTGTCCCAGCGCCCCCCACTCGTCGGGGCCGCCGCCAAGCTGGGGGGTGAGGCCCCGCAGGTAGGCGGCCTGCGCGATCAGGTACGCGGTGAGCGGCGTGGTCAGGAACTGGAAGAGCAGCACGGCGGCGAGCCGGGTAAAGGCCGCCGAGTCGGCGAGCTCGAAGGCCACCCCCAGGAAGATGCCCGCCGACCCCAGCGTCACGAGCTTGCTGCTCGCGTGCAGCCGCGCGTACAGGTCGGGAAAGCGCACCACCCCCACGGCGGCGGTCAGCACGAAAAACGCCCCGATCAGGATCGGGATGTCCCGCCAGGGGTGGAAGTCAGCCACGCCCGCCCCCGGGTGAGGCCGGAGCGGACGGCGGAGGGCGGACGGCGGAAGGCAGAAGGCCCTCTCCCGCTGACGGCTGACGGCTGACGGCTGACAGCTTCACCGCATCACCCGCCCCACCAGCAGATACCGCGTCAGCGCCACCGTGGACAAAAAGCCCAGCAGGCTGAGCACGATGGCGGCGTCGAGCGTGACGAGCAGCCGGGTCTTGACGGCGATCAGGGTGAACAGCACGACCAGATTCACGCTCAGGAAGTCGAAGGCCATGATGCGGTCGCCCCAGGAAGGCCCGCGCAGCACGCGGTAGGTGACGAGCAGGACGGACAGGGTGACGATGCCGAGCGCGAGATCAACGATCATGGGCCTCCACCTCCAGGCGGGGGGGCGTGGCGAGCAGGACACGCAGCAGCCGCTCTTCCACCCTCAGGATGGACTCGCGGGCGGTCCGGGCGTCGGGGGTCCCGATGGCGTGGGCGTACAGGACGCGGCGGTCGGCGTTGAACCCCAGCACGACGGTGCCGGGCATCAGGCCGATGGTGGCGGCCAGGAACGTCAGCGCACCCTCCCCCCGCAGCCGCAGCGGCACGGCCACGATCATCGGATTCAGGGGCGGGTGGGGCCGCAGGGCGAAGACGGCCACCTGCACGTTCGCCAGCGTGAGTTCGCGCAGGAAAAAGCCCACGAAGCCCAGCCCGGCCAGCACGCGGCGCACGTACTCGTGGGTGGCGAGGGCGCGCGGAAAGACGCTCAGGATGGCAAAGCCCAGCAGGAAGCCGACGCTGAGTTCCCGCAGGTTGACGGCCCCGGCGAAAAGCGCCCACACCCCGGCGAGGAGAAAGTTGAGGGTCAGCCCCCTCATGGTCCGTCCTCCTCCCCGGTCGGCGCGGGGGGAATGACCACGGGCCCGTCCCCCAGCACCCCCCGGATATAGCGCGCGTTGTCGCGCAGCTCGGCGGCGGTGGCGTCCGCCCGGGCGAACAGCGGCCCGGCGAAGAGGCTCAGGCCCGCCACGAGCGCGCAGGCGGCGTAGGCGGCGGCGTGCAGGGCCCGGGGCACGCGGTAGACCGGGAGCCAGTTCGGGTGCTGGCCCCAGAAGAAGCCGCGCCACACGTTCAGCATCGCGTACAGGGTGATCAGGCTGCTCAGCAGGGCGCTGAACACCGCCACCAGGGCCAGGGGCGAGCCCTGCGCGAGCCCCGCCCGCACGAGCGCGTACTTCGCCACGAAGCCCCCGCTGGGGGGCAAGCCCGCCACCGTCAGCGCGCACAGCAGGAAACACCCGGCGAGCAGCGGCAGGAAGTCGAGCATCCCCCGCACCCGCACCAGCCGCGAGCCGCTCGCCCGCTCGGCCACGCCCGCGATGGAGAAGAGGGCCGTGGTCACCAGCACGCTCACCGCGAAGTACCCCACGCTCGCCCGCAGCGCCTCCTCGGTGCCCACCCCCAGCCCGAAGGCGAGGTAGCCCACCGAACTCACCACCAGAAACGACAGGATGCGCCGCCACTCCCGCTGCGAGGCCGCTCCCAGCGCTCCGTAGAGCATCGTCACCGTGCCGAGCAGCAGCAGCAGCGTGTTCGTCACCGCCGCCTCCTGACTGAAGACGGTCGTAAAGACCCTCAGGAGGGCGTAGACGCCGACCTTCGTCAGGACCGCCGCGAAGAAGGTGCCCACGGCGGGCGGCAGCGCGGGGTAGGTGCCCGGCAGCCAGAAGCCCAGCGGGAACAGCGCCCCCTTCGCCGCGAAGACCACGAGCAGCAGCACCCCGACGGCGGTGACGGTCGGGTTGGGCCCCAGCTCTGCCGACCGCCTGGCGAGGTGGGCGAAGTTCAGCGTGCCCAGCACCCCGTACGCGAGTCCGCACGCGACGACGAGCAGGGCCGAGGCGGCGAGGTTCATCACGATGTAGCGGAAGCCCTCGCGCAGCTGCTCGCGGGTGGACCCCAGCACCGCGAGCGCATACGAGGCCACCAGCATCACCTCGAAGGCCACGAACAGGTTGAAGAGGTCCCCGGTCAGGAAAGACATCTGCACCCCCGCGAAGAGAAACTGCATCAGCGCGAGGAGGTGGTGCTTCTCGCGCACCGGGTCGGGGTCGGCGGCGGCCTGCCACACGGCGAGCACGGCGCTCACGGCCCCCAGCACGCTCACCCACGCGGCGAGGCGGTCGGCGGTCATCACGATGCCGAACGGGGCGGGCCACCCGCCCAGCGCGCCCACGAGCACCGTCCCGTCCGCCGTGGCCGCCAGCAGCCCCAGCGAGAAGGCGAGGGTCAGGAACACGCCCGCCAGGGAGAGGCCCACCCGCACCGGGCGGCTCCACGGCCACAGCAGCCCCAGCCCGAAGCCCAGCGGCGTCAGGATGGGGGCGAGGGTCAACCAGGCGAGGCCGCTCACGACGGGTCCCCCCCGGGGGGGCGGGCGGAGTAGACGAGGGTCCTGGGTTCCTCCGGGTCGGGGCGGTCCGGGCCCTGGTGCTCGGGGTCGGCGATCAATCCGTCTTCCGCCTCGGGGTCGCGGGCGAGGCTGTCGCCGAAGGCCTCCACGTCGTCGTGCCCGGCGACCTGATACGCGCGCAGGGCCACAGTCAGGAGCAGGGCGGTCGTGGCGAAGCCGATCACGATGGCCGTCAGGATCAGCGCCTGCGGGAGCGGGTCCACGTAGGGCCCCCGCAGGGTCAGCAGCGGCGGCGCGTCCTCCCGCAGCCCCGCCACCGTCAGGATCGCCAGGTTGCCCCCGTAGGTGATGAAGCTCAGCCCCAGCACCACCCGCACGATCACGCGCGACAGCAGCAAGAAGACGCCGGTGCCGATCAAAAGGCCGATCAAGAGCGCGAAGAGGGTCTCCATCAGCGGGCCTCCGGGGGGGCGGCCCGCCCCGGGCGTCCCGGGCAGGCCGTGGGCCGCCGCCCGCCGGGTGCCCCCCTCACTCGTCCCCCTCCACGCGCTCGTGCGGGTCCACCCGGATCAGGGCGTACGCGATGGCGAGGCTGCCGCCCACCACCACGAGGTAGACCCCCACGTCGAAGAGCAGCGCGGTCGCCCACTCGAACTCGCCCGTCAGCGCGGTCGTGAGGTAGCCGTAATCGCTCTTGAGGTAGGGCCTGCCGAGGAGGTAGGGCACCAGCCCGGTGACGAAGGAGAGGGCCAGCCCCCAGGGAACGAGGCGGGCCGGGTCGGTGCGCAGGGCGGAGTGCCCGTAGGCGATGCGGTGAAGGATCAGCGCGCAGGTGGTCATCAGCCCCGCGATAAAGCCGCCGCCCGGCGCGTTGTGCCCGCGCCACAGCAGCAGCAGCGCGAAGAGCAGCACGAGCGCGAAGACGGCGCGGCTCACCGTCCGGAGGATGGGGTCGCCGCTCAGGGGGGCGGGGGTGGGGGTACGGTCACGGGCGGGCGGGGCGGCGGGGGCCGGGGTCGGACGTTCGCGGGTCATGCCTCTTCCTTTTCCTTGGGCCGGGTCGTCCCGGGCGGCGTGGAGGGGGCCGGGGCGGGGCCAGCCTCCCCGGGCGCGCGGCCCTTTTTCCCGACCCGCACGAGGCCCAGCACGGCGAGCGCGACCATGCCGACCACCGTGATCTCCCCGAGGGTGTCAAATCCCCGGAAGTCCACCAGCAGCACGTTCACAACGTTGCGCCCGCCGCCGAGCTCGTAGCTGTTGGCGAGGTAGTACGGCGAGATGGGCGGCGCCAGGAAGCGCACCCCCGCGAGCACGAGCAGGGTGGCCCCCACCCCCGCCGAGGCCGCCAGCAGCAGGTCGACCCCGTAGCGCCAGCGGGTGCGGGGCAGGTCCCGGCTGCGCGGCAGGGAGCGGAAGACGAGCAAAAAGAGGATCACCGTCACCGCCTCGACAAGCAGTTGCGTCAGGGCGAGGTCGGGCGCGCGCAGGCCCAGGAAGGCGGCGGCGCTCCCGAAGCCCGTCAGCCCGACGGCCACGACGGCGGTCAGGCGGCTGCGCGCGAGCAGCACGCCGAGGGCCCCCGCCACGAGCAGCGCCGCGATGGGCAGCAGCGCGAGCGGCAGCGGCCCGATGGCGTGAAAGACCTGCGGCGAGCGCCACACCCCGTACCCGGCGATCAGCGCGGCGGCCCCCAGCATGATCCGGAGCTGGTCGGGCAGCGCGAGGCCCTGGGTGCGCGCGATCAGTCGGCTCGACAGGACGTTCACCCCCTCGGTGAGCGCGTAGTACACCGTATTCGCGTTCAGGCGCGGGGTGAGCCGCCGCCCCAGGGTGCTCACCCGCGCCGACTGCGCGATCAGCGCCGCCCCCAGCCCCCACGTGACGAACGTGGCGAGGAGCGCGGGCGTGACCCCGTGCCACAGGCTCAGGTGCCCCGGGTACGCGGCGAAGTCCAGCGCGTTCTGCGCCGTCCGCGTCAGGGCCTCGGCGCCCCCCGGCCACACCCCGAAGGTGAGCGCGGCCAGGGCGAGAAGCGCGGCGGGCCCCGTCAGCCCGGGCGGGGCCTCGTGCGGGTCGGCGCCCGGCGGGGAGCGCGGCGGCCCCCAGAACACCCGCAGCAGCCGGAAGGAGTACGCGAAGGTCAGGGCGCTCCCGGCCACCGCGACCCCGATGAACAGGGGCCCCTGGTGCAGCATCGCCTCGTAGAACAGCTCCTTGGAGATGAAGCCCCCCAGGGGCGGCACCCCCGCCATGCTGAGAGCGGCGAGGAGCGCGACGGCGAAGGTGACGGGCAGGGCCTTCCTGAGCCCGCCCAGGCGCGGCAGCTCGCGCGTGCCCGTCTCGTGGTCGATGATGCCCACCACGAAAAACAGCGCCGCCTTGAAGGCCGCGTGGTTGAGCAGGTGCGCCGTCGCCGCGAATCTCCCCTCCGCGTCGGCCAGCCCGTAGAGGCTCATCAGCAGGCCGAGCTGCGAGACCGTGGAATAGGCCAGCAGCGCCTTGAGGTCGGTCTGTCGCAGCGCGATCCACGCGCCCCAGACCAGCGTGGCGAGCCCCACCGGCACGATGATCCCGCTCCACAGCGGGCTCGTTCCGAAGAGCAGCCCGAACTTGGCGACGAGCAAGACGCCCGCTTTCACCATCGTCGCGGAGTGCAAGAAGGCGGAGACGGGCGTGGGCGCCTCCATCGCGGTCGGGAGCCAGAGGTGGAAGGGGAGCTGGGCGCTCTTGGTGAACGCCGCGAGCAGCGTCAGCAGCAGCGCGGGCGTGAAGAGGGGAGACGCGCGCAGGGCCTCCACGTCGAGCCCCGAGAGGGTGGTGCTGCCCCCCGCGAGCCCGATCATCGCCACGGCGGCGAGCAGGCCCAGCCCGCCCAGGGCGCTGACCAAAAAGGCCTTGACCGCCCCGTCGCGCGCCGCCGAGCGGGTGTGCCACAGGCCGATCAGGAGGAAGCTCGTGACGCTCGTCATCTCCCAGAACCCGAACAGGGCGATCAGGTTGTCGCTCAGCACCAGCCCCAGCATCGAGCCGCCGAAGAGCAGCAGGTACGCGTAAAACCGCCCGAAGCGCTCGTGCGGGGAGAGGTACGCGACCGAGTACAGGCTCGCCAGCGCGCCGATCACCCCGATCAGGGTGGCGAAGAGCAGCGAGAAGCCGTCCCCCCGGAAGGCGAGCGCGAGCCCCAGGGTGGGGACCCAGCGGGTGACCTCCAGCGCGGGGAGCGCCCCCGGCATCCCGGCGAGCGGCAGGGCGAGGAGCAGCGCGGGCACGAAGGCGAGCGCGGCCACATACCCGGTGCGCCGTCCCAGGCGCGGCCCCAGCCAGGCGCACAGCGCGGCGAGAAGAAAGGGCAGGAAAACGGCGAGCGTCACGGCCCGCCCCGGAATTGACAGTACATTCGTCTCGCCACCTTGAACCCCATGACGCCGCGCCCTGGGGTTCCGGAGCGCCGCGGAGCTGTGAACGGATGAGCCGTGGCCGTTCCCCTTCGGCCCTCCTGTCCCCGAATCGGCGCGTGGGCGCCCCCGACCGACATGCAAGAGTCAGTCTAAGGGACCCCGGAACGCCCTCCGTTAGACAGGAATGGGAACCGGAAGCTTTGCTCAAGGTCCCTCGGTGGCAAAACGCCGCCCGGCACGGGAGCCGCAGCGGCGTTCTCGGGGCGGAGGTCAGCGCCGACGGCGCCCGAGCACGAACCACCCGGCGGCGGCGGCGAAAAAGCCCACGCCCGCGTAGGTCCACAGGTTCGGTCCCGGCTGGGGCGCGGTGACCTGACCGTTCACGGGCACACCGTTATTCACGATCACGTCCGGCCCGTCGAGGGCGTCCGCCACGCTGCTCACCGCCGTGAAGATCAGGGCGTACTTGAGGATGTCGTAGCCGATCCCCCGGCTGCGGTAGTAGCTCTGCGGGTAGGGGAAGTAACGGCCCGGGGAGAGCTGGTAGCGGTACTGCCCGCCCGGCGTGGCGCTGTAGGTGATCGCGCTGCGCGGCACGCCGGCCGGAAGGCGCACATTTTTCCACCCGTTGAGCTGGGTGGGCGTCACGCGGGCGGCGGCGGCCCGGTTCGCGGCGCTGCTCGCCGGGGCGGTCGTGGTGCCCCGCTGGGTCGTGCTCGGGGTGCGGGTGGAGGGGAGGGGGCTGCGGGGGGCGGTGTAGGTGCTGCCCGCCGAGTTGTTGCGGGGCGGCGTGGAGCGCGGGGTCGGGGCGGGGGCACGGTAACGCGGGGCGCTGTAGGTGGACCCCCGGCTGCCGCCGAAGCCCCCGCCGCTGCGCCGCTGTGCGTCGGCGACGCCCGCCGCGAGCGCGAGGGTGGTCAGGAGGAGGGTGAGAGGACGGTTCATCTCCCTACAGTACGGGCCGGAGGGCGCCGAAGTTCCCGCCGGGCACACGGTTTTCGCCGGGGTGAAGGGCGGACGAAGGCCCGGCTAGACGGCCCCGCGCCTTCCCTCCCCGCGCCCGGCGTACACTCCTCCCATGCCGTTCGGCGCCGCGTTTTTCTATTGGTTCGGTCCCCACCGGGCCTGACGCCAGCGCTGCCACCCCAGCCACGAGCCGCCCGGAGGAAGCCCACCTCCCGGCGGTTTTTCTTCGTCTCATCCGAAAGGCAGGTCCCCGCCGTGACCCACCCCGACCCCCTCATCCAGGCTGGCCGCACCGAGAACCTCAACGTCACGGGCTTCACGCCCCTGATCACCCCCCGTGCGCTCAAGGCCAGCCTGCCCCTCACCCCGGGGGCCGAGCGCACGGTGCTCGCGGGGCGCAAGGCCGCCCAGGACATCGTGCACGGGCGCGACGACCGCCTGCTCGTGGTGGTGGGGCCGTGTTCCATCCACGACTTCGGTCAGGCCCTGGAGTACGCCGGGCGCCTGGCCGACTTGCGCGAGCGGGTGAAAGACCGCCTCGAAGTCCACATGCGCGTCTACGTGGACAAGCCCCGCACGACGGTGGGCTGGCGCGGCTTCCTGATGGACCCCGATATGACGGGGGCGAACGACATCAACAAGGGCCTCTCGCTGACCCGCGAGCTGATGATCCGCGTCTCCGAACTCGGCCTGCCCGTCGCCACCGAACTGCTCGATCCCTTCGCGCCGCAGTTCCTCTTCGACGTGGTGGCCTGGGCCTGCCTGGGGGCGCGCACCACCGAGTCGCAGACCCACCGGGTCATGGCGAGTGCGGTGAGCGCCCCGATGGGGTTCAAGAACGGCACGGGCGGCGGCCTGAAGCTCGCCGTGGACGCCATCGTGGCGGCAAGCCACCCGCACGCCTTTTTCACCGTGGACGACGACGGGCAAGGCTGCATCGTCCACACGCGTGGCAACCCGGACGGGCACGTCATCCTGCGCGGCGGGCGGCAGGGGCCGAATTACGCGCCGCAGTTCGTCGCCGAGGCCGAGAGCTTGATGCGCTCGGCGGGGCTCGACCCGGCGGTGATGGTGGACTGCTCGCACGCCAACAGCGGGGGCGACCACACCCGCCAGGGTCTGGTGTGGCGCGACGTGCTCCACCAGCGCACCCGCGGCCAGGGAACGGTCAAGGGCCTGATGGTGGAGAGCAACCTCCGTCCAGGCAAGCAGGCCATCCCCGCCGACCTCTCGGGGCTCCACCCCGGCGTGAGCGTCACCGACGCCTGCGTGGGCTGGGACGAGACGGAGGCGCTGCTGCTGGAGGCGCACGCGGCGCTGGGGCGGGAGACGGTGGCGAGTTGAGCCCGAGATGACGCCGGGGTGGCCCGCTCCTGCCGCTCGTTTCGCCCCTCAATCCCCGCCCCTCCTTCACCTTTCCCCACGTTCCGCTGCGGTGGCGTGCGGCAGACTGTCTCCCATGCGGCGGGTCGTAACGGGTGTGGAGGCGAGCGGGAAGAGTACGGTAGGCCGGGAGGTGGCGGCCCTGACTGCCCCGGGGGTGGCCCATGCCTGAGACGCGCAAAGCCTTCGGCGGGGGCCGCAAGCCCTCGGAGCGTCCCAGCAAGGTCTGCGCCACCTGCGGCCTGCCCTTCACCTGGCGCAAGAAGTGGGAGCGCGACTGGGAGAACGTGCGGTACTGCTCCGACCGCTGCCGGGCGGCGGCGAAACGGGGGACGCCTTGACCGCGCCCGCCGCCCTGCCCGCCTACGGCCTGGTGTGCATGACGGTCGGGCCCGAGGTCCGTTTCCGCACGGTCACCCTGACGAATTACCTCAAACTCCCGCCGGGGGAGCGCGAGGCCAGGCTCCTCGACCTGTACGCCGACAACATCTCGCGGGTGCGGCGGGCCGCCGACTTCTGCGCCGCCCGTGGCATCCGGCTCTACCGCCTGAGTTCGAGCCTCTTCCCGATGTTCGACCTGGAGGGGGACGACACCGGGCGCTCGGTCCTCGATCACCTCGCGCTGCCCATGCGGGAGGCGGGGCGGGCTTTTCTGGACGCCGGAATCCGCGTGCTGATGCACCCCGAGCAGTTCATCGTGCTCAATTCCGAGCGCCCCGAGGTCCGCGCCTCCAGCGCCCGGACGCTCGCCGCGCACGCGGACACGCTCGACCGCTTCGGCTTTCCGTGCTCGACCTGGAACCTGCTGCTGCTGCACGGCGGCAAGGGGGGCCGGGCCGCCGAACTCGCCGCCCTCGTGCCCGACCTGCCGGAGAATGTGCGCCTGCGGCTGGGCTTCGAGAACGACGAGCGTGCCTACGGCCCCGGGGACCTCCTGCCCGTGTGCGAGGCGACGGGCACGCCCCTCGTGTTCGACGCCCACCACCACGTCGTCCGCGAGAAGTTGACGGATCAGGAGGACCCCAGCGTGCGCGAGTGGGTGCTCCAGGCCCGTGAGACGTGGCATCCCCCCGAGTGGCAGGTCGTCCACCTCTCCAACGGGATCGAGGGCCCGCAGGACCGCCGCCACAGCCACCTGATCACCGACTTCCCGAGCGCGTACCTCGACGTGCCGTGGATCGAGGTCGAGGCCAAGGGCAAGGAGGAGGCGGTCGCGGCGCTGATGGGGCTGCCCGGCGTGCCGCTGCCCGGGGCGCAGGAGCTGACCGTGGACGGCGTGCCCCTGGATGCCGTCGAGGAGTAGGCGCCGCGCCCTGTCCCGCGTGTTGCCCGGCTGCGCTACCCTGCCCGTGTGAACGTCGTCGTGTTCGACCTGGAGACCACCGGCCTGTCGCCCGAGCGCGACGCCATCGTGGAGATCGGGGCCCTGCGCGTCCGGGAGGGGCGGGTGCGGGAGGCCGAACGCTTCGAGACGCTCGTCCGGCCGGTGGGGGTGGGAGGCGAGCCGCTGCGCATTCCCTGGCGGGTGCAGCAGATTCACGGCATCAGCGACGAGATGGTGCGGGACGCGCCGGGGCTGGCCGACGTGCTTCCCGAGTTCCTCGACTTCGTGGGCGACTCGCCCGTCGTGGCGCACAACATCAGTTTCGACCGGGGCTTCATGCGCGCCGCCGCGAGGCGTCACGGCCTGGCCTGGGCGCCCCCCGCCGAGCACTGCACCATGCAGCTCTCCCGGCGGGCTTTCCCGGGCGAGCGGTCCCACAACCTCGACGTGCTCGCCCAGCGCCTCGACCTGGGGTTCGCGCGGGACGGTCGCCACCGCTCCCTCGGCGACGCGCGGGTCACCGCCGAGGCCTTCGTCCGCCTGATGGAGCGGCTGCGGGTTCAGGGCTGAGGAAGGGCCGGAGCGCCGGGAACCACGGAGGTGGCCCCTCCCCGATGTGCTGGCGACCGGTTCCTGGCGACGGGCGACCCCCTCACGGCCGGGCGGCGGCGGGGACCCCGTTCCCCCTCGGCACGAAGACGATGGCGTTGGGCACGGGCCGACTCCAGACCGTGTTGAGATAGCCGCCCAGGCCGCCGTACCCCCCCGTCAGGTAGGCGGTCGCGCTGCTGCCGCTGTCGAGCCGCACGGCGTCGCGCACCCCGGCGGCGGCGAGCGCGGCGGCAAAGGCCTCGGGCGACCCGTGTTCGAGGTAGGCGATGGTGGGCTGCCCCGCCATCACCCCGAAGGCGACCTGCCGGGTGGGCCGCCACACGCCCGCCCGGGTGTCGAACTGCTCGCGGGCGGGATTCAGGGCCACCCGTCCCTCCCGCACGAGGAGGGGCCCGGCGCTCAGGGCGTCTTGCGCCGTCGTCCACGGGGCGTCGGTCGCCTGCCAGTTCAGGGTGGGGCTCAGGCGCTCGCCCACCCCGCGCGGCAACTGCGGGAACCGGGCCGGGTCGAAGGTGAAGGAGAGGACCCCGGCGGGCGGCACGTCGCGCCCGGTGACGACGCGGGAAACCGCCGAGCCCCCCGGCGCGAGGTACAGGGTCGTCAGCCCGTTCGTTCCGACGGCGGTGCGCCCGTCCCCC
This sequence comes from Deinococcus aestuarii, assembly GCF_018863415.1. NCBI lineage: Bacteria > Thermotogati > Deinococcota > Deinococci > Deinococcales > Deinococcaceae > Deinococcus > Deinococcus aestuarii. The sequence continues at coordinate 43,607 of NZ_JAHKSN010000017.1, forward strand.
ACGAAGGCCGTCAGCAACTCGGGCCGCACCTTCGCCCCGACGCTGTTCACCGTGACGGACCCGAACTCGCCGTTCAGGACGTAGCGGGGCCGGGGATAGCCGAAGAAGGTGCCCCCCTGCGCCGTGAAGCCCACCGTCGCCCGCCGCTCCAGGCTGGGCGCCGTCATCAGCCCGCCCACCGCCACGAGGTCGACGGGCAGGTGGCTCGCCGGGTCGAAGTACCCGCCGTTCACGCCCGCCACGCCGCCCGCCCCCTTCACCAGACTCGCCACGTCCCGCGCGGCGCCGGGGGGAGCGGTGACCACGCGCGGCTGGAAGCGCCCCGGATCGAAGCTCAGCAGGTGCAGCGTTCCGCGCGCCCGGTACGTCACGCCCTGCGGCAGCTCCTCGGGGTCGATGGGCGGCGGCACGCGGGTGTCGGTGTGGGTCGTCGTGTCGATCACCACGCGCGGCGGGTCCTCCAGCGTGAAGATCTCCGAGAGGCCGCCCCCCGTTCTCAGCCGTACGGTGGTCTGCGCCGTCCTCGTCCCGGCCGGGCCGCCCACCACATCGGGCTCGACGCTGAGGAGATCGCCGCTCTCCAGCGTCTGGGTCAGCCTCCCCGCCGTCACGCCCGGCAACAGCACGCTCAGGCCCGTGCCCTCGCGCGTGACCTGATGCGGGGCCTCCCCGCTGAGTTCGAGCACCACCCGCTGCACCTCCACCGTGCGGTGGAGCGTCCGGCTGATCCGCACCGTGTCCAGGTTCGCCACCGAGGCCGGGGGGGTGGGCGGCGGTGTAGGAGCCGGGGCCTGGGCGGGCGGCGTGGGCACCGGGGCGGGCGGCGCCGGGACGACGGGCGTGGGGGGTGGGGGCGTCACCGGGGCGGCGGACGGCCTGGGCCGCTCCACCGGCTCGGGGGGCCGCGCGGCGGGCCGGGCCTGCGCGGTGGGCGACAGGGGCGCGGCCGAGACCGGGCTCGCGGGCGGTCTGATCGGTGCAGCGGGCTCGGCTCGGCCCGCCGCCGGGGCGGGCGCGTCCGGCGAGGGCGGCAGCGTGGCGACGGGCACGGTGGCGGGCGCGGCGAAGTCGAGGATGTCGGGGGCGTCGGCGAGCACCTGCACCCCGAGGGCGCGCACCGCCGCCACGGGCACATACAGGCTCCCGCCGACGAGCTGCGGCGTGCCGAGCCGCACGTCCGCCGCCAGGGAAAAGCCCAGCGCCCGCCAGCCCCGCTCGGGCGAGAAGCGCAGTTCCCGCTCGCCGAGGAGCAGCCGCAGGTCGCGCGGGTCGTTGCGCACCGCCACCCCCAGCCGGGGCAGCGTCCACACCGCCAGCGCCTCGCCCCCCGCCACCACGCGCGACTCCACCGCCGCCGCCTGCCTCACGCCGCCAATCGCCACGGGCCGCGCGCCCGCCGTGGCCGCCGCCAGCAGCACGAGCGTCGCCACACCCAAAAGCTTGCCCCTGATCACGGCCGGGAGTTTATCCCACGGCGGGCGGGTCGGGGGCCAGGCGGTGGGGCCAGGCGGTGGGGGCAGTCGGCAGGTGGAGAGGACGGGTGCCCATCTCCTTCCACAGACCACTCACCTCCCTTTGTCAGAAGCGCGTTTGAGTCCGCCCCCTACACTTCCCCTGACATGATTGAACCTTCCCTTGCCCTCTACGGCGACGCGTTCGAGCGCGTGGACCGTCATCTGGAGGAGCTGCTCGGCGCGACCGGCGTGCGCTACTGCCTGCTGGTGGACCGCAAGGGCTTCGTGCTCTCGCACAAGGAAGCCCTGTGGGCCCCCCGGCCCCCCGCGCTCGACAGCGTGGCGACCCTCGTCGCCTCCAACGCCGCCGCGACCGCCGCGCTGGCGAACATGCTCGGCGAGCGCACCTTCAGCGAGCAGACCCACCAGGGCGAGAACGGCACCCTCTATGTCGAGTCGGTGGGCGATTCGGCCCTGCTGACCCTGATCTTCGACGGCAGCGTGCCGCTCGGGCGGGTGAAGGTGCACACCAAGAAAGCCATCGCGGGGCTCGCCGCCATCCTGAAAGAGCTTCAGGACGCGCCGCCCATCCAGCTCGGCGAGGACTTCTCGCACGGGGCGACCGCCCTGCTCGACGACCTGTTCGGCTAAAGGACGGAGGGAATTCATGAGCACCATCAACTTCGCGGCGCGAGAGATCAACTGCAAGATCGTCTATTACGGTCCCGGCATGTCGGGCAAGACCACCAACCTCAAGCACGTCTTCTCCAAGGTGCCCGGCCACCTGCGCGGCGAGATGGTGAGTCTTGCCACCGAGGACGAGCGCACCCTCTTCTTCGACTTCCTGCCGCTCGACCTCGGCTCGGTGCAGGGCTTCAAGACCCGCTTCCACCTCTACACCGTGCCCGGCCAGGTCTTCTACAACGCCAGCCGCAAGCTGATCCTGCGTGGGGTGGACGGTATCGTCTTCGTCGCCGACTCGGCCCCCAACCGGCTGCGCGCCAACGCCGAGAGCATGAGGAATCTGCGCGAGAACCTCGCCGAGCACGGCATCGACGTGCGCGAGGTGCCCATCGTCCTCCAGGTCAACAAGCGCGATGTCGAGGGGGCCCTGCCCACCGAGATGATCCGCGCCGTGATCGACCCCAGGAAGGAACTCACCCTCTTCGAGGCGACCGCCCACAACGGCGGCGGCGTGTTCGAGACCCTCAAGAGCGTGAGCCGTCTGGTGCTGGACCGGCTGGCGCAGAACAAATAGGCGAAGGGGGGGGACCTCCCCCTTGTCAGCTCGTCTCTATCGCCGCGTAAGCCTCGCCGAAGTTCAGCGCCTCCAGGTCCCGCTCGCGGATCAGGAAGTGCAGATACCCCGCGTCCCAGAAGGTGAGGTCGAGGGCCCGCACGGAGTCGAGGCGCAGGAGGTTGCGCCAGGTGTCGGCGCCCGTCATGTCGAGGGTGTCCCGCTTCCGGTCGTCGTACAGCCACGCCGGGTTCACGTCGCGGACCACAAAGGCGTCCTCCTCGGCGGGGTGGCCGATGCCGGTGACGTGGCCGAACAGTTGGCCCAGCTCCTCCCTGTGTCCGCCCTGTCCCGCGCGCAGCGACTCGCACAGGGCGTCGTAAGCCTCCTGTTCGTCTGTCGACAGGTTCTCGGTCAGCGCCTCGTAGGCGTGCGAGGTCCAGCGCGGCAGGTCGGATGCGAGTACGGTCACGAGGCCGTGCGGGGGCAGGTCGGCGTAGGTTTCGTTGGCAGGAGGCACGTCCGGCAGGGGACGGGGGCTCAACCCTTCATCGCCCGTGTAGAGCAGCAGGCGGTGCTCCACGTCGGAGGCGGGCTCGTCCAGCCCCAGGAAGACGTAGAGCATGCCCCGCTGCGGCAAAGGGTTTCCCGCGAAGTGAGGCACGTCCCGCAGGTTGAGTTGCAGGAGGAAGGTCAGGGCCTCGTCCTTTCCGTTCAGCGGCCAGTCGAGCGAGGCGGGGAGGTCGGGCAGCCCGCCGATGCGGCCCTCGCCTGTTCCGGGGTGCGGCTCGCCGAGGTAAAGCACAACCGCCGAGCGCACGGCGGCCAGGATGGCGTCCTCGATCTCGGTCAGGCCGTGGTGGCGGATCAGCCCTTGCAGGGAGGTCATGGCCCTCCAGCATGACACGGGGCCGGGAGCTGGCCCTTGCAGCCGCCCAAGGGGAAGGGAGGAAAGCCCGCGAGCCTTTCTCCCCGTGCCTTCGGCTGTTTTAGAACTTCCCGAAGCGGGTCAGCCGGAAGGGCGTCTCGGGCGTGCCGCCCATCAGCTTGTCGAGCTGCGCCTGGGTCACGACGAGATCGCCCCCGACGAGGGCGAGCGTGGCCGGGAAGCGCAGGCCCCTCAGCGGCTCCTCGGCGACGAGCTGGCCGCTGCCGTAGTCGGCGGCGAGGCTGACCTTGCTCACCACCTGGTCCTTGTTGCGCGCGACGTACAGGGTGCGGCCATCGAGCAGCAGGCCGTCACCGTTCATCAGGCCGCCCATGACCTTCCGAACCGCCTTGGTCCTCAGGTCGATGCGCCACAGGTCGCCGGTGTTGAGCTGCATGGCGAGGAGGTAACGCCCGTCCGGCGTGGCGGCGATGCCGTTGAGGTTGATGCCGGGGCCGTACTTGATCGGCGTGTTCGCCAGGTCGAGCCAGGCCGTGAGGTTGAGGTCGCGGTCCACCCGGAAGATGACGGGGCGGGTGGAGTCGGTGACGTACACGTTCCCGTCGGGGGCGGGGGTCAGGTCGTTGACGTAGGGATTGGGGCTCGCGGGTGTCTCCAGCACCTTGAGGGTCATCCCGGCGGGGCTGAGGATGCTCACCGTGCCCTGGGCGCCGCCCGCGATCCACAGGCGGCCCTGGGAGTCCACCTTGAGTCCCAGCGCGGCCTGACGCCCGAGCGCCCCGCCCTCCTGGAACTTGCTCACCGCGCCGCTCGCCGCGTCGACCGCGTAGATCGTGCCGTTCACGGCGCTGCCGGTGTAGAGCACGCCCTTCTTCGGGTCGTAGGCCACGCCCTCGGGGAAGTCCTGGGCGCCGGGCAGCGTGTAGTCGCGCGTGGTCAGGCCGTCGCGCGCGATGATCCCGCAGCGCTGGCGTCCGCCGCTCATCCCCGCCGGGTCGCTCTTGTAGTCGTCGGGGTTGGCGTGGATGATCAGCGTTCGGTTCAGCACGCCGTTCATCCCCGTCAGGCTCACCTTGTCGGTCATGAAGGTGGCACGCCCCGTCCCGTCCGACCCCACGTTGAGCATGGGCACGTCGCCGCCGTGGCCGTACTTGTTGGGGGCCTGCGGGTCGTCGTGGTTGCGGCTCATGCCGGGGTCGAAGTGCCCGCCCGCCGCGCCGAAGGGAACGACCGTGTTCGTGGCGGGGTCCACGCCGGGCGCGCAGCGCCCGTACTCGTGGACGTGCATCCCGTGTTGCCCCGGCGTCAGGCCGCGCGCCTCGACCGTGACCTGCACGCCCATGCCGGTCTGCCGGAAGGTCGCGGTGCCCTGGGTCTGCCCCGCCGGGTCGCGCAGGGTGGCGGTCGCGGACAGGGGCGTGCTCGCGGGGGCCATGCTCATGGGCTGGGCGCCCCCCGCCGAGGCGAGGCCGAGCGCGAGCACCCCCAGGACCGTCAGGTGTCTCATCACTGGCCCCCCACGTAGCGCACGCGGTACAAGACGCCGCTCTGGTCGTCGGTGAACAACAGGCTGCCGTCGGTGTAGGTGGCGACGCCCGCCACGCGCCCGAACTGCTTCCACTGCCCGTTTTCCTCGTACACGAAGCCCGTCACGAAGGGGGTGATGGTGCTGGGCTTGTTGTCGGTGCCGAAGTCCACCCGGGCGATCTCGTAGCCGCTGGGCTCGGAGCGGTTCCACGAGCCGCGGTAGGCGACGAAGGCGTCGTTACGGTACTCGGCGGGAAAGGAGGCGCCGGTGTAGAACATCATCCCGATGGCCGCCGCGTGCGCGGTGTAGGTCAGGAGAGAGCCCTGGGTGAGGTCGCAGTACTCCTGCTTGGTGATCTTGCCCGGAATCTGCGAGGAGTTCGTGTACGGGTCGGGCTGACGGTCCCCGTAGCAGAAGGGCCAGCCGTAGTTGCGCCCGCGCACGATGACGTTCACCTCCTCGGGCGGGAGGTTGTCGCCGTGCCAGTCCATCCCCTGATCCATCCCGTAAAAGGTCTTCGTCACCGGGTGCCACCCGAAACCGATGGTGTGGCGCAGTCCCCGGGCGTACACCTCGCGCCACTGCCCGTCGGGGCGGATGCGCAGGATGGTCGCCTCCTCGGGATTCTGGGTCGGGGCGTCGTTGTTCGTCGAGCCGAAGGAGGCGTAGAGGTAGCCGTCGGGGCCCCACTTCAACCCGCGCGCGGGGTGCTGCCCGGCGTCGGGGAAGCCGTCGGCGAAGACGCGCGGCACGCTCAGCGTCCCGTCTTTCGCCATGTCCATCACCCAGATCGTCTTCTCGCCGACCGCGTAGAGCTTGCCACCCCTCACGTCGAGCCCGTGGACGAGCTTGAGGTTTTGCGCGACCTGCTTGCGCTCACCCGCGTCGAACAGGCCGTCTTTGTTGACATCCTTCAGGTAGTAGATGTCGTTTTGCCCGCGCCGGGTCAGGTAGAGGCCGCCGTCGGGCATGACGTGCATCATCCGGGCGTTGCCGAGCCCCGTCGCCATCACCTTGATCTCGAAGCCCGCCGGGACCTTCAGCCGCGCGAGCTTGTCGGGGGTGAACTCCAGCGCGGTGGGCTCGTTGCGGGTGACGGTGGCGCTCACGGGCGGCTCGGGGGCGGGCACCGGGCGGGGGGTGGGCAGGGTGGTCTGCTGGGGGCCGGGGCCGGTCGGGGGGGCCGAACCCTGGGCCAGGGCGGTGGGCAGAACGCCGAGGGTCGCCGTCAGCGCGGCGAGCAGGGGCTTTCTCATGGTTGTTCCTCCGAAGCTCAACATCTCACCCTGCTCCGGAGAGCAATCTCAGTGCAGCACACCTTCTGAGACGAACTTCAGGGCGAGATCAAGAGGCCCCGCCGCCCGCCCGGGGCGGAACCTCCGGGCCCTTCCTTCCCGCCGGGCGCCGCCCCAGCCACCAGCGGGTCGCGGCCACGAGGGCGACGAGAGCCGAGAGCAGGCCCAGCCCCCACGCCATCCGCTGCGCCGAGCCGCTGAGCCACACCACGAGCCCGGTGACCGGCAGCGCCCCGGCGGCGGTGGCGAGCAGGAAGGGCCGCAGGCCCATGCGCGCCGCCCCCGCCACGAGGTTCATCACGTCGGCCGAGAGAATCGGCATCAGCCGCACGAGCAGCACCCCCTGCACCCCGTGGCGCTCGGCGAAGGCGTGGGCCGCGTTGCGCGCCCGCTCGCCCGCCAGCGTCCGCACCAGCGTGTCCCCCACCGCCCGCCCCAGCCCGTACCCGGCGGCGGCGCCCAGCAGCGTGCCGAGGTAGACGATGACAAAGCCCTCGACCGGGCCGTACGCGCGGGCCGTCACGGCGGTCATCACCAGCGCGGGGAGGACCGGCACTACCGCCTGAAGCACGAAGCCCAGGATCAGCGCGAAGGGGCCCGCCCACCCCAGCCCGTCCACGAAGGTGCGCGTGACGGTGGGGTCGCTCGACGTGAGGGCGGTGTACCCCCGCGCCAGGAAGCCCCGCACCTCCGGTGCCAGCCCGGTCCCGACGAGCAGCGCGAGCGTTGCGCCCAGGACCAGCCAGCGCACGGGTCGGAGGTGGCGGCGGGGGGCGGGGGTCACGGGCGCAGTCTAGAAAAAGGCGCGTGAGAAGGCCTTTCTGATGGGGCCAAGAACCAGGATAGTGTTGCGTCCCGCTACACTGCCCCCGATGCGTCCCGACCTGCTCGACCGCGTGCTGTCGCTGCTCCCTGCCCGGGGGGGGCGACCGGAACTGCAACTGCTCTGCGACATGCTGCGCGACTACCCCCAGCGCGGCGGCAAGGGCATCCGCTCGGACCTGCTGCTCGCGGGCGCCCGCGCGCACGGGATCGGGCCGGACTCGGAGCGCTGGGAGGGGGCGCTATGGCTCGCCGCCGCCCTGGAGCTGTTCCAGAACTGGGTCCTGATCCACGACGACATCGAGGACGACTCGGAGGAGCGCCGGGGCAGGCCCGCGCTGCACCGCCTGTACGGGGTGCCGCTGGCGATCAACGCCGGAGACGCCCTGCACGCCTACATGTGGGCGGCGGTATGGCGCTCGGGCGTGCCGGGCGGCATGGAAGAGTTTCTCGCCATGATCCACCGCACCGCCGAGGGCCAGCACCTCGACCTCGCCTGGGTGGAGCACCGCGAGTGGACCCTGCGTGAGGCCGACTACCTGGAGATGGTGCGCCTCAAAACCGCACACTACACGGTCGTCGTGCCGCTGCGGCTCGGGGCGCTCTCGGCGGGAGCCCGGCCCCAGGGCGCCTTCACCCCGGCGGGCCTCGCGCTCGGCGCCGCCTTCCAGATTCGAGACGACGTGCTCAACCTCGCGGGCGACCCCCTCAAGTACGGCAAGGAGATCGGCGGCGACCTGCTGGAAGGAAAAAGGACCCTGATCGTGCTGCACTGGCTCGCCGGGGCACCCGAGGAGCAAAAGGCCGTTTTTCTGGAGCAGATGCGCCGCAACCGCCCCGACAAGGACCCGGAGGCCGTCGCCGACATCCACCGCTGGTTGCTGGAGAGCGGAAGCGTCCGCTACGCCCAGGATTACGCGGACGCCCAGGCGCGCGAGGGGCTGGAGTTGCTCGCGCAGGCGTTGAGAAGCGCTCCGGATCAGGAGGCCGCGCGCGAGTTGCTGGACGGCGTGCGGGAGCTGGCGACGCGGGAGGCGTGAGGGGATGGGGGGCGTTCCCTGATCCTCGCCCTCGACGTGGGCTACTCGCCGACCGCAGCCAGGGCGGCGGGCATTCTGTTCAGGGAGTGGGCCGAGACGAACACCCGAAGAAGGTCCTCACCGCCTCCCTCGATTCCACGGAGAAGGACCTTCCCGGCCAGTTCTACCGGCTGGAACGGCCCGCCTTGCCCGAACCGCACGTCATCGTGATCGACGGGGACGTGTGGCGGGGGCCGAACAGAGGCCCGGCCTCGGGAGGCACCTGTGAGAGGCGCCGGAGGGGCGGGTCCCGGTCCTCGGGGTCGCCAAGTCGAGGTTCCAGGGGACACCGGGCTTCTCCGTGGGACGAGCAGGGGCCCCCTGCTCGTCACCTCCGTCGGCCTCCCGCTGGAGGAAGCGAAGAGGGACATCGCAAGCCTGGCGGGCGCGCACCGCCTCCCCACGCTGCTCAAGGATGTGGACAGGCTCAGCCGCTCGGGCTGACCCCCCGGCCTACTCCACCAGCCCTAGCGCGGCGTCCGCGAAGCGCCCGAACGCCGCGTTCAGCTCCCGCAGCGCCCCGGGCCGCACCACCCCCCACTCGGCGTAGTACAGCGCCACGTTGACCTCGATGCCGAAGGCGGGAATGCCCGTGCGCGCCTGATGGTTGCGGCTGAGGGTGTCCGTCGTCCAGGGGTCGCCCACCGCCACCCGGGCGAACTCGCCCGTCAACACGGGGGCGAAGGCCTCTGCGCAGGCGGCTTGCAGGGCGTCCCAGCGGTCGCGGGGGAAGGTCGGCTCGGCCTCCGTCCCCAGCATCAGCGTGAGCGCGGGGCGGGGCGTCCCCGTGTCCGGTCCCAGCTTCGGGCCGTGTGAGGCCATCGAGTGCCCGACGATCATCAGCCGCGCGCCCTCCAACTCCGCGTTCACCAGCGCGTCGAAGGCGTCCCAGATGCGCCGCAGCCGCGCCTCGCGCTTCCCCTGCGTGAGGGTGAAGCCCTCCGGGTAGAGGGGGCGGCGGTCAAAGTCCATCAGCTTCACCACGCCGTTGTCGTCCGTATCGAGGCGGTCGCGGTTGAGGTCCACGGCGAAACGGCTCCAGGGCGCCTGGAGATACCGCGCGCCGGGAATGGCGTAGATCAGGTCGGTGTACGGGTCCCCCTCCAGAAACACGCGCCGCAGGAAGGCCGCCCGCTTCTCCTCGTCGAACACGTCCTCCCCCAGCATGTCGCGCAGCACGTCGGCGGGAAGCGCCCCGGACGGGTGCGGGGTGAGGACGAGGAGGCGGTCACGGCCTTGGGCAGAGGTCATGCGGCCAAGGATAGAACGCGGGCCTTCGCCCACCCACCTCCCCAACTGCGTCCCCGGCACCCCGCCCCCTTCCCCCCTCGCCTAGAATGCGTGGTGTGCACCTCGCCTCCCTCTCCACCCTCAACTACCGGAACCTCGCGCCGGGCACGCTGAGCTTTCCGGCGGGCGTGACGGGTGTGTTCGGCGAGAACGGGGCGGGCAAGACGAACCTGCTGGAGGCTGCCTACCTCGCCCTGACCGGCCTGACGGACGTGACGCGGCTCGAACAACTCGTGCAGTCGGGCGAGCGCGAGGCGTATGTGCGCGCCGACGTGCAGCAGGGCGGCAGCCTGAGCATTCAGGAGGTCGGGCTGGGGCGCGGGCGCCGTCAGCTCAAGGTGGACGGGGTGCGGGTGAGGACGGGCGACCTGCCGCGCGGGAGTGCCGTGTGGATCAGGCCCGAGGACAGCGAACTCGTCTTCGGTCCCCCGGCGAACCGCCGCGCCTATCTCGACGCGCTGCTCTCGCGGGTCAGCGCCCGCTATGCCGGTCAACTCGCCCGCTACGAGCGCACGGTGACCCAGCGCAACGCCGCCCTCAAGGCCGGGGAGGACTGGTCCCTGCACGTGTGGGACGACGTGCTCGTGAGGCTCGGCACCGAGATCATGCTCGTGCGCCGCCGCGCCCTGACCCGGCTGGACGAACTCGCCCGGGAGGCGAACGCGGCGTTGGGCAGCCGCAAGACCCTGACCCTGACCCTGACCGAATCGACCACGCCCGAAACCTACGCGGGGGACCTCGCCGCCCGCCGCTCCGAGGAGTTCGCGCGGGGCGCCACCGTGACGGGCCCCCACCGCGACGACCTGACGCTGACGCTGGGCGACTTTCCCGCCAGCGAGTACGCCTCCCGGGGCGAGGGCCGCACGGTCGCGCTCGCGCTGCGGCGGGCCGAACTCGAACTGCTCTCCGAACGCTTCGGGGAAAAGCCGGTGCTCCTCATCGACGATTTCACGGCGGAACTCGACCCCGGGCGGCGGGCCTTCCTCCTCGACCTCGCCGCGAGCGTGCCGCAGGCCATCGTGACGGGGACCGAGCGCGTGCCCGGCACCGCCCAGACCCTGCGGGCGCACGCGGGCCGCTTCACCCCCGACGGGGAAGAAGGGGCCCCGGTCGAGGCTGACCCCGCCGACCTCGACCCGGTGGAGGCGGGGGCGTGAAGGGGCCGCGCCGCCTGGGGGACACCCGCAGCCTCGGCGACCTGATGGGCGCGACGCTGGGCAGCGCCCGCCTGACGAAGGGGATCGGCAAGGCGCGGGCCATCCTGGCGTGGCCGCAGGCGGTCGGCCCCGAGATCGCCCGGATGACCCGGCCCCGCTCGCAGCAGGGGGGCACCCTCTTCGTGGAGGTGCGCGACAGCGCGACCGCCCACCACCTCACCCTCCAGCGCCACCACTTCCTGAAAAGCCTCAACGCCCTGCTCGGGAGCGACGCCGTGAGTGAGATTCGCTTCACGGTGGGCACCGTCCGCACCGCCGCGCCCACGCCCCGCGTCCCCCCGCTGCCCGCCCCCGACCGCGCCCGGGCCCGCTCCCTCGTGAGGAACGTGGAGGGCGACCTGAGGGACGTGGCGCTCAGGGCCGCCGAGGCGATCACCCGGGCCCGCAAGTGGCGCGAGGAACAGGGCTGGCGCCCCTGCCCGGTGTGCGGCGAGGCGAGCCGTGAGCAGCCCTGCCGCGCCTGCGCCCTCACCCTGGAGGACCCCAATGTCAGGCGGGCGGCCCGGTCGCTGACCCGCGCGCCCGAACGGCTGCCCCTGCTGACCCCGCTGCTCGGCGACAGCGGGATGAACGCCGCCCGCTTCCTGGCGCTGGAGCTGCTCGAAGACCAGCTCGACCTCCTCGCGCTGGAGTGCGTGCGGGGTGGGGGAGAGGACGGTTACCGCGCCTTCCTGGGCCAGCAGGCGGACGTGTACCTGGCCTTGACCCACCGCAAGCCCCGCAGCGCGATCAAGAAGGCCGACTGGGCAGCCTTGCCCGAGCGGGTGCGGCAGGTGCTGGGGGCGGGGCGGTAGGACTCGGACGACACGCTCTCCCCAAAGGGAAGACCCCACCTCGACACGGAGGCGGGGTCCTTGCCTTCGGCGCGTCTACGCCTTGCCCAGCAGCTTCATCCGTAACTCGTTCCCGTCACCCTCCAGCCACTCCGTCACCGTGAAGCGGAAGCGGGCGCCGTCGTGCATCTCCAGCACGCATTCGGTGCCCTCGCCCACCCCCGGGGTCACCTCGTCCAGGGAGACGCGCATCATCCCGCGCCCCCCCTCCAGCGCCTCGATGCGGCCCGGCACGGCGGCGGAGCCGAAGTGGGCCGTCACGGTATTGAACTCTCGCATGGGTTCGGCGCGCGTCACGTCAGGCGTCGCCCATCATCAGGCCCTCGATGGTGTGGCCCTGCATGATGGGTTCGAGATCGTCCACCACCCGGCAGATCAGGTGGTCTTTCACCGCCTGCGGCAGACGGTCGTAGTAGCCCCGCGTGAACTGGAGGTCGTGCCACTCGTCGTGGCCCGCGCCGGGAGCGTCCACCCCCAGCACGAGCACCGGGCGCGGCTTGTCGCTGGTGTTCGCCGTGCCGCGGTGGATCGTGAGGGCCGAGCGCACCGAGATGTCGCCCGCCCTGGGGTATTTGCGCTGCGCGAGGGCGTGGTAGCGGGGGTACAGCGAGACGGGCGGGAACATGCCGTGGTCGTACTCGCCGGGCTCGTCCCACTGGGTGCCCGGCGCGATCTCGAAGGGGCCCATGTCCTCCTCGACGTCCACGGCGGTCAGGTTGAAGGCGAGCGAATTCAGGCGGCGGTCCACCAGCGTCTCGGGGGTCGCGCGGAAGTCGCGGTGCCACGGCTGGTCCCTCGCGCCGGGATTGGGCACGTCGAAGCCGATCTCCACGATCTTGTAGTTCGGCCCCAGCACGCACTCGCACACCGTCCGCACCCAGGGGTGGGTCACGAGGTCGAGGAAACCGCTGATGTCCTCGGGGTGAATCTCGACGTAGTGGCGGTTCGTGCCGCGTCCCACCGCGCCGCCGGGCCGGGCGAGGGCCTGCCGGTACAGCTCGGTCAGCTCGTCGTTCATCCGCGCCACCCACTCGCGGGGGAACGCCCCCTTGAGCCCCAGGATGCCGTCGCCGTACAGGGCGGCCATGATCGCGGGCACGCTGTACTGCGGGTCGGCGTAGGGCGTGGCGTTGATCGGCACCTGATTGTCGGTGGACGGCGCCGGAGCGTCGGCGCTCATGCTCATGGACGGGGCAGGCTTGGTGTTATCCGTGGCGGTCATGGGGGTCCTCCTGGCGAGGGCGGAAAAGAGGAGTCGTCGGCAGCCGGGAAGCAAAGGGAGTGTCTGTGCCGCTAGTGTGCGCCTTTCCGGGTGGGCAGAAATGAAACCGTCCGCACGCGCAGGACTTACCCTCCGCCGCTGGCCTTGCGCCGCGTGAGCTGGTTTTGCAGCACGACCACGAGGAGCAGGAAGGCGCCGCGGATCACTGACTGCCAGTAGGCGCTGAGGCTGATCGTGCCGCGCCCGTTCTCGAAGTTGAGGATGTTGAAGATGATGCCGAGCAGCAGCACACCCACGAGCGTCGAGCCGATGGACCCGCTCCCCCCCGTCAGGAGCGTTCCGCCCACCACGACGGCGGCGATGGCGGTGAGTTCCCACCCCAGCCCCTCGGTGGGCTGCCCGGCCCCGAACTGCGAGGCGAGGATGACGCCCGCCAGCCCCGCCAGCGCCCCCGACAGGACGTAGACCCACACCAGCGTCCGCTCGACCGGCAGGCCCATCAGCCGCGCGGCCTCCTCGTTCCCGCCGACCGCGAGCACGTGCCGCCCGAAGCGGGTGGAGCGCAGCACGACCGCCCCGATTGCGAAGGCGACGAAGAGCAGGACCGCGGTGAAGGGCACGCCCCCGATGTTCCCCTGCCCGAAGGTCGTGAAACCGCTCTCCGAACTGACCGAGACCGACTGGTTCCCGGCGAAGAGCAGCGCGAGCCCCCGCGCCGCGAGCAGCATGGCGAGCGTGGCGACGAAGGGCAGAATCTTGAGGTACGCGACGACCACGCCGTTGATCAGCCCGAGTAAGGTGGCGGCAGCGACCGCCCCGAGCAGCGCGGGCCACAGCCCAAAGGGACTGAGCAGCGCGGCGATCACGCTGGCGAAGGCGGCCACACTGCCCACGCTGAGGTCGATGCCCCCCGTCATGATCACAAAGGCCATCCCCAGCGCGACGAGCCCGAACATAGAGTTGTACCCGAGGACCGAGAAGACGTTGTACGTGGACAAGAAGCCCTCGTAGCGCAGCGAGCCGAACAGCACGAGCAGGGCCAAGGCGACGAGGACGCCGTACCGCTGGAGCAGTTGCCCCGCGCGCACACGCGAGGATTCACGCCGGGTCGGTTGTGGAGTGATGGCGGACAGGGGGAGCCTCCTTCTGCGGTCTGCGAGGCTTCAAAGAGCCACACGGATGCCTTGAATCTTTTCCTTTATGGGGGAGGCCGGGACTCGTAGAGCTGCGCAGCAGAGGGGGTAAGCGGGCCGGGCGCCCCAGGAAAACGGGAGTTCAACCTCCCGCGATCCTCCCTACCGCCGCTGCCGCTGGATATACACCGCGACGAGGATAATCGCCGCCTTCACCACCAGCGCCACGGCGTCGGGCACTCCACGCGCGAGCAGGGTGTAGCGGATGAGCTGGATGATCAGGGCGCCGAGCAGCGTTCCCAGGATGGTCGCCCGCCCGCCCGTCAGCGCCGTCCCGCCCACCGCGACGGCGGCGATGGCGTCAAGTTCCATGTTCAGCCCGACCTGATTGGCGTCCGACGACGAGTTGATGGCGATGACGATCAGCCCGGCCAGCCCCGCGAGCAGCCCGCTGATCCCGTACACGGCGAGCTTGACTCGGTTGGTGGGAATGCCCGCCAGCCGCGCGGCGGCCTCGTTCCCGCCCACCGCGAGGACGTGCCGCCCGAAGACGGTGCGGCTCATCACCCACGCGAAGAGGGCAACCACCGCGAGCATCAGGATGACCTGGAAGGGAATGCCGAGGGGCCGCCCCAGCCCGATGTACCCGAAGGTGGAGTTGGAAAAGGTCTGAAGCTGCCCGTTCGTCATCACCTGCGCGATGCCCCGCCCCGCGATGAAGAGGATCAAGGTGGCGATGAACGGCTGGATGCCGAAGCGGGTCACGAGCGAGCCGTTGAACAGCCCGAACAGCCCCGCCACGAGCACCGGCACGGTGAAGGCGAGCCCGAGGCCGAGCGCGGCGTTCCCGAAAGGCGGGTTGAGGAACAGCATGGGCGCAATCGCCCCGCTGATCGCCATGAGGGCCCCCACCGACAGGTCGATCCCGCCCGTGGCGATCACCAGCGTCATCCCGACCGCGACGATCACGACGGTCGCCACCTGGGTCAGATTGACGTTGAGGGTCTGGGCGGTCAGGAAGTTCGGCGTGAAGAGCGCGTTGAAGAGGAAGAGCAGGACGAGGGCGACGAGCGGCCCGAGGAGGGGCGTGGTGGAGCGTCTGCGGCGGGCGTTCGGCGGCAGGGCGGCGGGCGGCGCGGTCGTTCCTTCGGGCCGGGTCATGAGATGCCTCCCGTCGGGGCCGTCTCACCGGGCGCGGTGTCCCCGTGCGCCATCGCGGTCATGATCGCGTCCTGGGTGAGTCCCTGACGCGGCAATTCCGCCACGCTGCGACCGTCGCGCATCACGACCACGCGGTCGGCGCCCTCCGCCAGCTCTTCGAGTTCGCTGGAGATCATCAGCACCCCCAGCCCCTCGCGGGCGAGTTCGCTCAGCAGCGCCTGAATCTCCCCTTTGGCCCCCACATCAATGCCGCGGGTGGGCTCGTCGAGAATCAGGAGCTTTGGGTTCATACACAGCCAGCGGGCGAGCAGAACCTTCTGCTGGTTGCCGCCCGACAGCTCCCGGATCTTCTGCTCCGGCCCCGCCGTCTTGATTCCCAGACGCGCGATGAAGCGGTCCACGACCTCCGCCTGCCGCTTGGGATCGACGACGCCGTGGCGCGACAGGTGCGGCAGCAGCGCCAGCGTCAGGTTCTCGCGCACCGAGAGGTCGGGGATGATGCCCTCGGTCTTGCGATCCTCCGAGCAGAAGCCCAGCCCGGCGCGGATTGCGTCACGCGGGGAGTGGAAACTGGCTTTCCGGCCCGAGACGCGCACCTCGCCGCCCTCCAGCTCGTCGGCCCCGAACACGGCGCGGGCCGTTTCCGTGCGCCCGGAGCCCAGCAGGCCCGCCAGCCCCACGATCTCGCCCGCCCGCACGTCGAGGTCGGCGTCGCGGAGCATCGCGCCGGTTCGCAGGTCGCGGGCTTCGAGCAGCACGTCGCCCCGGGCCCCGCCGCCGCGCGAGAAGGCCGTCTCGCCCTCCCGGCGCAGCTCGCCGACCTCCTTGCCGAGCATCCGGGCGACGAGTTCGAGCTTGCCGATCTCCCCTATGGGCCGCTCGTCCACCGTGCGCCCGTCGCGCATGATGGTCACGCGGTCGCACACGGCGTACAGCTCGTCGAGGCGGTGGGAGACGAAGATGACCGAGACGCCCTGCGCCTTGAGCTGCCGGATGACGCCGAAGAGGGTCTCCACCTCGCGATCGTCGAGCGAGGAGGTGGGCTCGTCCATGATGACGAGCTGGCTTTTGAAGGAGACGGCGCGGGCGATGGCGACCATCTGCTGCACGGCGACGCTGAAGTCCATCAGCGGACGGGTCACGTCCACCCGGACCTCGAAGCGTTCGAGGAGTTCGCGCGCCTCGGCGTTCATCCGCCGCCAGTCGAGGAAGATTCCGCGCCGCAGCTCGCGCCCCAGGAAGATGTTCTCGGTGACCGAGCGGAAGCCGACGAGGTTGACCTCCTGGTAGATCGTGCTGATGCCGCCGCGCTGGGCTGCCTGTGGGGAGGTGAACTCGACCTCGCGCCCGCCGAAGGTGACCGTGCCGCCGTCCTTGCGGTAGGCCCCGGTCAGAATCTTGATGAGGGTGGATTTCCCGGCGCCGTTCTGGCCGATCAGGGCGTGGACCTCGCCGCGTCCGACCGTCAGGCGGGCTTCTTGCAGGGCGGGCACGCCGGAAAAACTCTTGTCGATGCCCCTCATAGCGAGGAGGGGGTGCTGTTGTTCCACGGTGGCCTTCTCTGAAATGGCGGCCACGGCTGGTCGCCCTGAATGAAGGGAAGGGGCTCGCCTCCTGAGCCCATGCACAGACGTTTCGCCTGAGGCTCAGCATGACAGGTGAGGTGACCCGAAAGCCGGAAAAGGGTGCCGCGAGCCGGGCACCCTTGGGGGAAGGTGAACCTAGTAGGCCGAGGCGAGGCCAGCCTTGGCGGTCTCGGCGGTGTAGTCGCGGTCGGGGTTGATGATCTTGGCGGGGATCTTCTTGCCCGCCGCGTAGTCCTTGAGGGTGGCGAAGGCCTTGGGGCCGAAGCGCGGGTTGCACTCCACGACGTAGTTGACCTTGCCGTCCACGACGAGCTGCAAGATCTCCTTGCCGCCGTCGATGGACATGATCATCACGTCCTTGCCCGGCTTCTTGCCCGCCGCCTCCAGCGCGGCGATGGCGCCAATCGCCATCTCGTCGTTGTGGGCGTACACCACGTTCACGTCGGGGTGCGCCTGAAGCAGCGTCTCCATGACCTGACGGCCCTTGTCGCGGGCGAAGTCGCCCGTCTGGGACGCCAGAATCCGCATGTTCGCGTTGCCCTTGATCGCGTCCTCGAAGCCCTTGCGGCGGTCGTTGGCGGGCGAGGAACCCGTCGTGCCCAGAAGCTGGATGATCCGCGCCTGGCCCTTCATGTTCCCCGCGAGCCACTGCCCGACGCGCTGGCCCTCCTGAATGAAGTCGCTGCCGATAAAGGTCACGTAATCGACCCCGGCCTTGGCGAGGCTCTGGTCCACGTTGCGGTCGAGCAAGATCACGGGAATTCCGGCGGCCCGCGCCTTTTTCACGGCGGCGGCGAGCGGTTTTTCCTCGCGCGGGGCCAGGAAGATCGCGTCCACCCGCTGCGCGATCATGGAGTCCACGTCGGCGACCTGCTTGGCCGCCGAGCCCGCCGCGTCGGTGTAGACCAGCCGGTAGCCGAGTTTCTTGGCCTCGTCCTGCATGCTCTTCGTCTGGGCGATCCGCCAGGGATTGTTGCTCTCGGTCTGCGCGAAGCCCACCTTGTAGGTCGCCTTCTGCGCGAGCTTCGGGAGCCCCTGCGCGACGGCGAACACGGTGAGGCCGGTGGCGCCCACGGCGGCGAGCGCCAGGGTCAGGGTGCGGGGGAATGGTTGCATAGGCACTTCCTTGTGTCTCTCACGGCGAGACCGGCCGCAGAACCGAAAGGACCGACGGGAGAACGCCAGAACAAACGACGAGACGGCTCACGCCCCGCCCGAACCTTGAATTGAGGTGATTCCATTTAAGCATCCCGCCAAGCGAAGATGTCAAGACACCTTCACCCGGGCGCCTTGACATCTGAAGGCCGCTGTGAGTAGGGGAGAGACCAGGACTCGGGGGGCGGGCGCACCCCGGCCTCCCGCCCCTATCGCCAGCGCTCCAGCGCCGCGTCGAGCTGCTCGGGGGTGAAGGGGGGCCGCCCTTCGTCCCGGACGTTTCCCTCCGGACTGCTGCCGACCGCATGCCACGCCACGCGGTCGGGAGAGCCGGGTGCTCCGGCCCGTCCGCCCTGCCCGGGCGGGCCGTCCGTGTCGGTGCCGGGGCGGGCGTCGCCGGGGCCGGGGGTGGGCCGTTGGTCGTTGACCTTCATAACGCCTCCTGTGACGGGGGAGGAGCGGCCGGTCCCGGTGGCCTCCGCCTCCCGGGGGGCCCCGCCCGCGCCGCACGGTGGTGACGGGCACACGACACCACGCGGCGCGTGACCTCGGCGTGACTTCCGGTGACGCCCTCGCCGCGTTGACCTGCCGGAAGGCCCGCTCTAGGGTGAAGGCCGCCCCTTCGCCTCAAGTCACCCCCACGCCAGGAGGCGCCATGCCGCGAACCCCCGCTCCTCGTCCCCAACCCGCCGAGGCCCCGTGCGAGCCCTGATGTTCGAGGCGCCGTGGCAGATGCCGCTGCGCGAGGTGGACTCTCCCCGCCCCGCCCCCGGTGAGGTGCTCGTGCGGGTGCGCGCGGCGGGCGTGTGCGGCTCGGACGTGCACGGCTTCACGGGCTCGACCGGGCGGCGCTCCCCCGGCGTCATCATGGGCCACGAGTTCTGCGGCACCGTCGAGGCAACCGGAGAGGGGGTGTCCGGGTACGGCCCCGGCGACCGCGTGGTCGTCCAGCCCATCGTCTCCGACGGGACGTGCCCGCAGTGCCGCGCCGGACGCCCGAACCTCTGCCTGAACCGCCGCGGCATCGGCTGGTCGGTGAACGGGGGCTACGCCGAGTTCGTCAGCGTGCCCCAGGGAAACGTCCTCCCCCTCCCCGCCGAGGTCGGCTGGCACGAGGGCGCCCTCGCCGAACCGCTCGCGGTGGCCCTGCATGCGGCGAACCTCACCCCGCTGGCGGTGGGGGACACGGTGGCGGTCCTGGGGGCGGGGCCGGTCGGGCTCCTCACGGTCCTCGCCCTGAAGTTGCGGGGGGCGGGCCGGGTCATCGTGAGCGACCTCAGCCCCCACCGCCTGGACCTCGCGCGGCGGCTCGGGGCGGACGGGGTGATCCACGCGACGGACACGGACCCGGTGGAGGAGGTGCGCCGCCTCACGGGCGGGCTCGGCGCCGACGCCGTGCTGGAGGTCGTGGGCGTCACGGCGACCGTGCGGCAGTCGGTGCAGATGGCCCGGAACGGGGGACACGTGACGTGGGTCGGCAACTCCGCCCCCACCGTCGAGGTCCCCATGCAGGAGGTCGTGACGCGGGAGGTCACGGTGCGCGGGGCCTACGCCTTCGTGGACGAGTTCGCGCGGGCGGTGGAGTTGCTGCGCTCGGGGCGGGTGGACGTGACGCCCCTGATCGAGCGGGTGGCGGGACTAGAGGACGGCCCTGAACTCATCCACGACCTCGCGCGGGGAAGTCTCGACGCGGTGAAGGTGGTGCTCGAACCCTGAGCGCGTCCCTGGGCTTTTTGATCGTCGGGCCGGGCAAGGTCGCGCACACGCACGCGGGGGCCCTGGCGGAGCTGCCCGGAGCCCGACTCGCCGCCGTCTGCGGGCGGAATGCCGAACGCACTGCCGCCTTCGCCGCCCGGTACGGGGCGCGGCCCTTCGCCGACCTGGGAGAAGCGGTGTGTGAGCCGGACGTTCACGCCGTCATCCTCTGCACGCCCCACCCCCTGCACGCGGACGCCGCCGTCCAGGCCGCGCGGGCGGGCAAGCACGTCTTCGTCGAGAAACCGCTTGCCCTGACCGTCGCGGACGCCGACCGGATGATCGCGGCGGCGCGGGACTCGGGCGTGAGGCTCGGCGTGGTCAGCCAGCGCCGCCTGTACGAGCCGGTCCAGCGGGTGAAGCGGGCGATTGAAGAGGGCAAGGTCGGTCGCCCCGTCCTCGGCACCCTCAGCCTGCTGGGGTGGCGCGGCCCCGAGTATTACGCGATGGACGCCTGGCGCGGCACCTGGGCGGGGGAGGGCGGCGGCGTCCTCGTCAATCAGGCGGTGCATCAGCTCGACCTGCTCCAGTGGTTCATGGGCCCCGTCCAGGAGGTGTCGGGCGCCTGGGCCAACCTCAACCACCCCGGGATCGAGGTGGAGGACACGGCGGTCGCCACCCTGCACTTCGCGGGCGGGGCGCTGGGCAGCGTCGTGGTGAGCAACGGCCAGAATCCGGGGCTGTGGGGCCGCGTCCACGTCCACGGCGCAAGCGGCGCGACGGTCGGTGTGCAGACGGACGGCGGCTCGTCCTTCGTGGCGGGGGTGACGGCGGCGGTCGAGCCCCCGGTCAACGACGTGTGGACGGTGCCCGGTGAGACCGACCTCCTCCCTACCTGGCAGGCTGAGGACCGCGAACGCGCCGCCCGTCTCGACCCGATGACGCACTACCACCGCCTGCAACTGGAGGACTTCGTGGACGCCGTGCAGGGGAACCGCGAGCCGCTCGTCTCCGGCGAGGAGGGCCGCAAGACCGTCGAGCTGATCGAGGCGATCTACCGGGCGGGCCGCATCCGGAGCGTGGTCCGGCTGCCGCTGGAGGGCTGAGGCGGGTCAGCAGGGCGGCGGGGTGAACGCCTCGTGCGCCGCCGTCGGGCCGAGTCCGGCGACCACGCCCCCGCCCGAGACGAAGATGCGGTCCCTCAACGCCACCGCTCCCATGCCGTGCCTCGCCTGGGGCATGGGGGGGAGGGCGGTCCAGGCCCCGCTGCGCGCGTCGTACCGCTCGACCTCGCCGAACATGCCGTCCGGGCGGGGGCTCCCCTCCCCGCCGAGGACGTAGAGGCACCGCCCCACGCCCACCACCGCGTGCCCGCTGCGCCCGGTGGGCAGGGGGGCGGCGCGTGTCCAGCGCCCGGAGGCCGGGTCATAGACCTCGTGTGCGGTGAGCCGGAAGTCGCGCCCGTCCGTGCGTCCGCCGACCGCGTGCAGCCGCCCGCCCAGCACCGCCACGCCGAGGTGGTCGCGCCGGGTCGGCATGGGCGGGAGGACCGTCCACCTGTTCCGCCCCGGGTCGTACACGGCGAGGTCCCCGACGCTCGGCCCACGCTGGCCGCCCACCGCGTAAATCCGGCCCCCGATCACCGCCGCCGAGAGCCCGCCCCGACGACTCGGCAGGGGCGCCACGAGCCGCCAGCCCCTCCCGGGCTCGTACACCTGCACGGCGTCCGTCGCCCCCTCCAGACCGGGGCCGACGTGACCGCCCAACACGTAGAGCCTGCCGCCCAGCCCCACCGCCGCCGGGTGATTCACGGGCACCGGCAGGGGGGGAAGGGCCGCCCAGGTGTTCGCGTCCGGGTCGTAGGCGTCGGCGCGGGGGGTGGTGCGGCCATCAGCCAGGAAGCCTCCGACGACGTACACCCGGCCGTTCAGGGGAGCGGCGCCGACCTCCTGGCGGGCCTGGGGCAGGGGTGAGAGGGACGCCCAGGGCGGCGGGGGGACGGCGAGGGTGAGCCCACAGGAGAGGAGGGCGGCGAGCAGGACCCGGGGCAGGAGGCGGTCAGGCATGGGGTCTCCTCGGGGGGAAGGGGGGATAGCCGACCTCCCCAGGGTAAAGGGTGTCGTCACTTCAGTCTTTTCCCAGACTCGGGGCCTAGAGTGAACAGACCCTCTCTCGTTTCACTCCCCCAGGAGGCTGGCGTGACCGTTTCAAAGAGCCGGGTTCGGGCATTTTCTCCTCCTCGTCGTCCCAGGGCGGGACGAACATGAAGGGACTGATGGTGGCCCTCGTCGTGGGGGCCCTCGGAGGCGGCTTCGTGGCCGGGCGACTGACGGCCCCCGCCCCCTCTCCCTCGCTGGCCGGGGCGGGCCTCACCCTGCGGCCCCTGCCCGTGCAGGCGCAGAACGACCCCCGCGAGGTCATCCCGCTCGTGCCCGGCCCCGGCGACGAACCCGGGCAGGGCCAGGGCCAGCAGCCGGGGCCGCAGCAACCCGGGCAAGGACAGGGCCAGGGGCAGGAGCAGTGTGTCCTCCTCTTCAAGGACGGTCAGATGTACCGCCTGCAACCCGGCCCCGGCCAGCCAGGGCCCGGACAGGGGCAGGGCCAGCAACCCGGGCAGCAGCCCGGCGGTGAGGGGCGGGGCAACGGGCCCGGCGGCGACAACGAACTCTTCCCGCTGGAGCCCTTCGACTCGCCCTCGCCCTCCACGCCGCCCTTTATCCCCGACATCCCGACCCTTCCCGACCTGAACCGGAGGACCTGATGACGGCTCCCGCACCCCTCACGCCCCTGTCGCCCCAGGCGGTCACGAACGCCGCCGCCCGGCTCAGAACGCTCCTCTTCGAGGTCAAAAAGGTCATCGTCGGCCAGGACCTCCTGCTCGAACGCCTGCTCGTCGCCCTGCTCGCGCGCGGGCACGTTCTGGTGGAGGGGGTGCCGGGCCTCGCCAAGACGCTGGCGATCAAGACGACCGCCGACGCCATCGGCGCCTCGTTCCGCCGCATCCAGTTCACGCCCGACCTCGTGCCCGCCGACCTGATCGGCACCCGCATCTACAACCAGAAGACGGGCGCCTTCGAGGTCGAACTCGGGCCCGTCTTCGCCAACCTGATCCTGGCCGACGAGATCAACCGCGCGCCCGCCAAGATTCAGTCCGCCCTGCTGGAGGCCATGCAGGAGCGGCAGGTCACCATCGGCACCCAGACCTTCCCCCTCCCCGACCCCTTCCTGGTGCTGGCGACCCAGAACCCCATCGAGTCGGAGGGCACCTACTTCCTGCCGGAGGCGCAGGTGGACCGCTTCATGTTCAAGGTGGTCGTGGGCTACCCCGGCTTCCACGAGGAGATGACGGTGGTGGAGCGGGTGTCGGGGTCCTTCGCGCCGGTGGGGACCCAGCTCTCCGCCGACGAGCTGCGCGAGTTGCAGCGGATGGCCGACCTCGTGTACGTCCACCCGGCGGTGACCGAGTACGCGGTGACGCTGGCCCGCGCTACCCGCGACCCGGCGGCGGTGCGGCTCCCCGAACTGGGGCGGGCGGTCGCCTACGGGGCGAGTCCCCGCGCGAGCGTGAACCTGATCCTGGGCGCCAAGGCCCTCGCCATCGTGCGCGGGCGCGAGTACGCCCTGCCGGAGGACGTGCGCGACCTCGCGCCGGAGGTCTTGCGCCACCGCGTCATGCTCTCGTACGAGGGGCTGGCCGAGGAGATCAAGCTCGAGGAGATGGTCGGGAAGCTCATCGCCGCCGTGCCGCTGCCGCGCGTCCACCTCGGGGACCCGACCGGCGCCTCCCCCCCGGCCGTGACGGGCAATGGCCCTGCTTAGCCTCCGGCGGCGCCGGGGGGTGGCGAGTCCGCCGCCCGTCCACACCCGCGCCGCGTCCCGCCCGCCGCTGGAACCGCCCGCCCAGCTTCTGCGGCGGCTGGAATTCCGGGTGGTGCGGCGGCTCGACGGCTTCCTCTTCGGCGACTACCGGGGCCTCTTCTACGGCCCCAGCCTCGACCTCGCCGAGGTGCGCGAGTACCAGCCCGGCGACGAGGTTCGCCGCATCGACTGGAACGTCACCGCGCGCAGCGGGCGGCTGCACGTCCGCCAGTACCGCGAGGAACGCGAGCTGACCGCGTGGCTGATCGTGGACACCTCGCCCTCGATGAACTTCGGCACCCGGCGGGTCCTCAAGCGCGAGCTGGCGCGCGAGTTCGCGGGGGTGGCGTCCCTGGTGATCACCCGCCACGGGGACAAGATCGGGGCGATCACCTTCGGGGCGAGTTCGGGGATGGCCCCGCCGCGTGGGGGGCGGGCGCAGGCCCTCGCGGTGATGAACCTGCTGTCGCGGGGAACCCCGGACGCTGCGCCCGGCTCCGCCACCGACCTCGCCACGGCCCTGACGGCGGTGGAGCGGACGTTGCGGCGGCGGGCCCTGGTGTTCGTGGTGTCGGACTTCCTGGAGACGGCCCAGCGGGGCGCGGGGGGCTGGGCGGGGGCGCTCGGGCGGCTGGCCCAGCGGCACGACGTGGTGGCGGTGCGGGTCTCGGACCCTGCCGAGCGGCAGCTCCCCGACGTGGGCGGCCTGCGGATGCGCGACCCGGAGACGGGGGAGGAGCTGTGGCTCGACACCTCCGACCCGGGGGTGCGCGCGGCCCACGCCCGGCTGGTCGGTGAGCGCGACCAGGCGCTCAAACGGACGCTGCAATCGGCGCAGGTGGACCTCCTCGACCTGGGCACCGAGCGTGACCCGGTGGGGCCGCTGCTGCGCTTCGCGGCGGTGAGAAGGGGGCGGCGGACATGACCTTCGGCTTTCCCGGCCTGCTCTGGCTGCTGCTCCTCGTGCCGCTGGCGGTGTGGCTCTTCTCGGCGGCGGCGCGGCGGCGCCAGGGCCGGGCCCGCGCCTACGCCGACCCGCACCTGCTGGGCACGGTGCTGCGGGGCGGGAAGCGCACCCGGGCGCTGATCCCGCTGGGGCTGCAACTCGGAGCCCTCACCTTGCTGCTGTTCGGGGCGGCGCAGCCCGTCGCCCGGCCCACCCTGCCGGTGAACAAGGCGTCGGTGATGATCGCGCTCGACGCCTCGCGCTCGATGCTCGCCGACGACGTGCAGCCCTCGCGGCTGGAGGCGGGGCGCACGGTGGCGCGGCAGTTCCTCGAACTCGCCCCCGCCTCCACCCAGATCGGCCTGATGACCTTTTCCGACAACGCCTCGGTCCTGGTGCCCCCCACCACCGACCGCCAGGAGGTGCTGGACGCCCTGAACCGGGTCAAGCCCGCCCAGGCGACCTCCTTCGCGGGGGCGCTCGTGAGCGGGGTGCGCGCCCTGCCGGGCCGCGAGAAGGCGGTGCCGCCCCGCGAGCTGGTGGAGGTGCCGGGGCAGGCCCAGGCCAACCCCAACGGCACGTCGGCGCCCACCCCGGTCGATCCCCAGACGCTGCCCCCCGGCGCGATCCTGCTGCTCTCGGACGGCATCTCGAACCGGGGGGCGAATCCCCAGATCGCGGCGCGTTTCGCCTCCGACCACAGGGTCAAACTGTATGCGGTCGCGCTCGGCACCGAGGGGGGCGCGGTGAGCCGGGTGGAGGGACAGCTCGTGTTCGTGCCGTTCGACACCCGCGAACTCAGCCGCCTGACACAGCTCACGGGGGGACAATTCCTCTTCCCGGTCGACCCCGAGCGGCTGCGCGGGCTCTACCGCGACCTCGGCTCGGCGGTGCGCTGGGAGCCCACGGAGCTGGGGCTCGGCGGGCCGCTCGCGGGGGTGGCCGCCCTGCTCCTGGTGATCGGCGGCGGGCTGGCGCTCGCGTGGCAGCGGAGGGTGCCGTGACGCGGGTGCCCCCCCACATTCGGCCCAAGGAGGTTCTCGCATGAGTTTCATCTGGCCCTGGGCCCTGGCCGCGCTGGTGCTCTTGCCCCTGTTCGTGTGGCTCTACCTGCGCGGGCTGGGGCGGCCCGCCCAGACGGCGGCGCTGCACCCCGACCTGCGGCTGCTCGCCCAGGCGCGGGGGCGGCCCCGGCCGCTGCGGCGCCACCTTCCGGCCGCGCTGTACCTGGGGGCGCTGACCCTGGCGCTCGTGGCGCTGGCCCGGCCCACGGCGCCCGTGCCGCTGCCCGACGACCGCACGGCGATCATGCTGACGATGGACGTGTCGCGCTCGATGGAGGCCGAGGACATCAAGCCCAGCCGCTTCGCCGCCGCGCAGGAGGCGGCGCGCAGCTTCGTGGGGTCGCTGCCCCCGGGGGTGCGGGTGGGGCTGGCCTCGTTCGCGGGGTACGCGGTGCTCAACACGCCGCCCACCACCCGCCACGAGCAGGTGCTGACCGCCGTCGACGGGCTGGGGATGGCCCGCCGCACCGCCATCGGCGACGGGCTGCTGGAGTCGCTGCGGGCCCTGCCGGAACGCAGCGGGCAGGTCCAGGCCGAGACCCCCACGCCCCAGGACCTGCCCGCCGCGGCCATCGTGCTGCTCTCCGACGGGCGCAACAACAGCGGCTCGGACCCCCTGGAGGCGGCGGCCGAGGCCAAGCGGCTCGGCGTGAGGGTATACACCGTGGGCCTGGGCACCGAGAACGGCGACCCCGGCATGGGCGGCTGGGGCGGCTTCTGGGGAGGCTTCGACGCCGAGACCCTCAAGCAGATCGCCTCCACCACCGGCGGACGCTACTTCGAGGCCAGATCGGCGGGCGAACTCAACTCGATCTACCGCGACCTGGGCCGTTCCCTGGGCTGGAAGGTGCAGCCCAGCGAGGTCTCGGGCTTCGTCGCGGCCCTCGCGGGGCTGATGCTCCTGGGGAGCCTGGGGGTCTCGGAATTGCT